>NZ_JAUBRK010000017.1:0-120353 GCF_036701825.1 Microcoleus sp. MOSTC5
ACCAATAAGTAATTAATGGGAACCAAATTAGTGAGATAGTTAAGTGAGGCAAATCGAGAAACCTTTGTAGTTTTCTACGCCGACTTTCTGTTGTAATTGGATAGGGAAATACCCTGGAGAGCCGTTCTAATCTCACTTGTTTTTCTGATTGTATCAAGGGTAGCAAGATTTCAATCAGTTTAAATTGAGCTGAACTTAGTTGTTTTTTTAAATGAATGAGGTAGAATGTTGGTATCATTATTTTTGAGATAGGCAAGCGTGTAACAATTATGCTGCCTATCTTTTTTTAGCACACTTGGGCTCAATCCTTACAAAGTATGGGTTTGGGGCGGGTTGTTACCCCCCCAGGAACTAAAAGAAGAGTTCAGAGATATTTTTGAACGCTCTGAGACGGTCGAAGCTGGACAGGAGCAACTCCTCGCATGGCTAAAAAAAGCCCATTCGGTTTACTGTGATGTCCTCACAACGATTCGTAATCATCTGGATGGAATCTGCAACTATTTTTTGAACCGAACCACGAGTGGCGTGATGGAAGGAATTAACAATCGAATCAAGTTGATTAAGCGGCAAGCCTATGGCTTTGTCAACTTTGATAACTTTCGGGCGAGGCTATTAGCTTGCTTTTCTAATTAGTTTTGCTGATCACCTTGACTCCAGAAGAGCCAGAAAAACAAACTTATTATGGCGCAATAAATCTTTTAAGAAAACAGTTGGTTCTGCGAGAATATGCGAGTGCAAATTCCGAAAATACGGTCGCTTTCCTCAAGGATTTACAATCTTTAAATCCGGCATCGCGACATTTGATTATTTGGGATGGAGCTAGCTATCACAGATATAAAGAGATGAAAGCTTATCTAGAAGAAATTAATCTCGGTAAGGAGAAGGATGAATGGCCTTTAACTTGTATATTGTTTGCTCCCAATGCTCCGCCTGCAGAATCCCGTAGAAGATATTTGGCTAAATGCCAAGACTTGGTTGAGAAAATTTGGGAAGCGTCTGAGTTCTTTTTCCTTAGTTAAATGGTTCTTTAATTTTACCATACAGGAGCAAAGTTTTGACTTTCCCAAGCTACACAAATTTGGTGATTTTGAGCCAACATTCTCATGAAACTACTGCTCGCTCGAACTCTCGATCGATTTATGAATGATTTACGATCGCTATAGCAATTTTTGCAAATAGAAAAGAAAGTGCGATCGCAAATTTTGTTTTAGCCAACCGCAAATAATCAGAAATTGTTGAGTATGTGAAGATTAAAAAAGGGGCAACTCGCGTCGCCCCTCATCTATTTAACGAACTGGAAAATTAAGCTTCCACAGCAATCTTTTGTTCCGAAGCCTCGGGCGAATTAGCTTCACTCGGCGGCACAACTTGCCAGAACTTAGGCAAATATTCCGACCAATTTGCTAAAATCTTCTCAGCTTTCTTGCTGCCAGTTCGATCGCACTGAGCCTCAATCAACTCCTTCAACTGCGCCTCCCCAGCCGCCGTACAAACGCGCTGCATCTTCACAATCTCCCCGTTGACATGAGCCGGGAAACTCCCATCTTCATCGAGGAAATAAGCCAAGCCGCCAGTCATTCCAGCGCCGACGTTGCGGCCGACTTTTCCTAACACCACAATCACGCCGCCAGTCATGTACTCGCAGCAGTGATCGCCCGCACCTTCAATAACTGCTTTCGCCATCGAGTTGCGCACCGCAAACCGTTCGCCAGCTTTACCCGCAGCCAACAGAGTTCCGCCCGTCGCACCGTACAAACAAGTGTTACCGACGATCGCATTTTCAGAAGCATCATAAGTCGCACCAGCCGGCGGTGCGATCGCGATTTCGCCACCGTGCATCCCCTTACCAACGTAGTCGTTGGCTTGGCCTGACAGTACCAGCGTCATCCCCGGCAAATTGAACGCGCCGAAGCTTTGGCCCGCGCTACCGGTGCAATTGAGGGTGATTTGACCGCTAAAACCGGTGTTGCCGTGTTGCTGTGCGATCGCACCTGCCAAACGCGCTCCCACAGTGCGATCGGTATTCACCAATTTTACACTCTTGCTAACAGTGCCGTGATTCGCGATCGCACTTTGAATCTCAGCATCCGAGAGCAAATCATCGTCTAACACTGGCCCGTTGGTGTGTACGTCGCCGTGGATCAAGAAAGATCGATCGCTCTTAGTATCCGGTAACTTGGTCAAACAATCCAAATTAATCGCTTGGGTTTTAGTTAGTTTCACCCCATCGCGCATTGTCAGCAAATCCGCGCGGCCGATGATATCCGCGATCGACTTATAACCCAATTTCGCCAGCAAACTCCGCACTTCTTGTGCTACGAAATAGAAGAAATTAACCACGTGTTCCGGCGTACCGGGGAACCGTTTCCGCAAGTGTTCTTGTTGAGTTGTCACCCCCACCGGACAAGTATTCATGTGGCAAACGCGAGCCATAATACAGCCTTCTGCAATCATTGCCACCGTGCCGAAACCGTACTCTTCGCCGCCCATCAAAGCGCCTACAACCACGTCCCAGCCGCTTTTAAAGCCACCGTCAACGCGCAGCAAAACTCGATCGCGCAATTTATTTTCCATCAGCACCCGGTGAACTTCTGTCAAACCGAGTTCCCACGGAGAACCTGCGTGCTTGATCGAACTCAAAGGCGAAGCACCGGTGCCGCCATCGTGGCCGGAAATTTGAATCACATCAGCATTTGCCTTGGCGACACCCGCGGCTACAGTCCCGATGCCGACTTCCGACACCAACTTCACCGAAACTCCTGCTTTTGGATTGATTTGGTGCAAGTCAAAAATCAACTGCGCCAAATCCTCGATCGAATAAATATCGTGGTGAGGAGGAGGCGAAATCAGCGTCACACCCGGTTTCGAGCGGCGCAAATAAGCAATGTACTCGCTCACTTTCGCCCCCGGCAATTGACCGCCTTCACCCGGTTTCGCACCTTGTGCGATTTTAATTTCGATTTGTTTGGCGTTCATCAGGTACTCAGGAGTCACTCCGAAGCGTCCCGAAGCTACCTGTTTGATGGATGAAGAAGCTGTATCGCCGTTCTGCAAACCTTTCAAGTGAGGTAGCGTTTGTGACAAACCGGCTGCGCTCACATCGTTTAGCACTTTGTAGCGCACCGGGTCTTCGCCGCCTTCGCCGGAGTTGGATTTGCCGCCGATGCGGTTCATGGCAATCGCTAGCGTTTCGTGGGCTTCCGGGGACAAAGCGCCGAGAGACATTCCGCCCGTGGCGAAGCGTTTGACAATATCTGCTACAGATTCTACGTCTTCGACAGAGATGGAAGGTCGATCGCTCTGGAAATCCAGCAAATCCCGCAAAGCCGTTACCGGGCGATTTTCTAACAGTTGCTTGTAAACCTCGTAGTGATCGTAAGCCGTTTTTGCCTCAGTGCGATCGTCCCCGCTCGCGCCAAGGACTGAATTACCGTTACCGTTGCTTCCTTCTTCCTCTTCCCTTCCTCCTTCTTCCTTCTTCCTTCTTCCTTCTTCCTTCTTCCTTCTTCCTTCTTCCTCTTCCCTTCTTCCTTCTTCCTTCTTCCTTCTTCCTTCGTTAAAAGTAGTCACAGCCTTGTGCAAAGCCTTCGCCATTTCCGGGCTGTTCATGTGATATTCACCGCCCCGGCGGTACTGCACAAAGCCGTAATTTTCCAGCTTTTTGAGGTGCAATTCTGGGAAAGCCTGACTGTGGAAAGACATTACCTCGTTAGCCAGTTCCGCCACACTCAAACCGCCGATGCGGGAAACAGTGCCTTTGAAACCCAAATCGAGCAAATCGCCGCCAATGCCGATCGCCTCAAAGATTTGCCCTCCTTGATAGCTAGACAGCAGCGAAATCCCCATTTTCGACATAATCTTCAGCAAGCCGTTTTCCACCGCTGTGCGGTATCTAGCTTGAGCTTGTGTCACGGTAATATTGGGAACTTTGCCGTGCTGCATCAAATTTTGAGTCTTGGCGTCAGACCACCAGGCGCGCACGCTTTCCAATGCCAGGTAAGGGCAAACAGCCACCGCCCCGTAACCGAGCAAACAAGCGAAGTGGTGAGTGCTCCAGCACTGGGCGGTATCGACAACTAGGGAAGTTTGCATCCGCAGGCCGACGCTAATTAAGTGGTGGTGAACCGCGCCAACTGCCAGGAAAGGCGGAATATAAGTATATTCAGCACTCAATCCCACAGCAGAAGATACATCTCCTTCTTCCTTCTCCCCTCTTCCTTCTTCCTTCTTCCTTCTTCCTTCTTCCTTCAAAGCTCGATCGCTCAAAATCAGAATTCTCGAACCCTCGCGCACCGAAGCAGCCGCCTCTTGACAAAGTTGTTCGACTGCGCTTTTCAAACCTCCAGGCCCGGCAGCAATTTTGTAAAGCGTTGACAATTCCGTAGCTGGGAAAGACTTTTGGTCTTTCAAGAAAGACAGTTCAGCGTCGTTGAGTACGGGCGAATCAATTTTTAGCCGCTTGGCATTTTCCGGCACTGCTTGCAGTAAATTGCCCCGCAGACCCACACTCATCGTCAGCGACATCACCATCCCCTCGCGCAGGGGGTCGATCGGCGGATTTGTCACTTGAGCGAACCGCTGTTTGAAATAGTTGTACAGCAACTGAGGCTTTTCTGACAACACAGCTAAGGGAACGTCGTCGCCCATGCAGAAAGTCGGTTCTTTCCCAGAACTCGCCATCTCGACGATCACCATGTCCAAATCTTCTGCTGTATAGCCGAAAGCAGTTTGGGTTGCTAACAGCGTTTGCGAGTCGAGGGTTGCTGTTTCGGCAAAAGGCTGCGGCTGCAAGATTTCGCGATTTTGTTTCAGCCATTCGCCGTAGGGATGCCGCTTAGCAATTCGCTGCTTGAGTTGCCAATTTTTGAGAATTTCGTTGGTTTGCAGGTCAACTGCAATCATTTGTCCGGGCCCCAAACGGCCTTTTTCGACAATATCTGCTTCGGGAATATCGACAACTCCGGCTTCGGAAGCCACAATTACCAAACCGTCTTTAGTAATGCAGTAGCGGGCCGGCCGCAAACCGTTGCGATCGAGCGTAGCACCTACTTGTTTGCCGTCGCTGAACACCAGCAGTGCCGGGCCGTCCCAAGGTTCTTGAATGCCGCTGTAATATTCGTAAAAATCGACAATTTCTGGATAAGGAGCCAAATCCGGCTGATTTTTGTAGGCTTCGGGCACCATAATTGTCAGGGATTCTAGGGGGGTGCGGCCGGAGTGCACCAACAATTCCATCACGTTGTCCAAGTTTGCCGAATCGCTGCTTTCGGATTTGACAATTGGGTTGAACGTGTCGATATCAGCTTGACTCCAATTCGGGTGAGCTAAATTCGCTTGCCGCGCCGTCATCCAGGTAAGATTGCCCAACAGCGTGTTAATTTCCCCGTTGTGTCCCAGCAAGCGCATCGGCTGGGCTAAGTGCCAGCGGGGCATGGTGTTGGTACTGAAGCGCCGGTGATAAACGGCAAAGGAGCTTTTATAAGCGGGATTTTTCAGGTCTTGGTAAAATTCTGCCAGTACGGCCGATCGCACCATGCCTTTATAGACGATCGTGCGGCAGGAAAAAGAGCAAGTATAAAATTCTCGGCGGGTGAAGTTGGGGCGATTTGACAGCGCGTGTCCGATCGTGCGGCGCGCCAGAAATAGGTGTCTGTCGAGTTCGTCTCCGGCTAAGTGCGGTGAACTGACTATTACTTGTTCGATTTGAGGTTGATGTTCTAGCGCTTGCTCGCCCAAAACCGACGGTACAACGGGAACTTTGCGCCACCCCAAAAGTGTCAGCCCGCGATCGGCCAGAACTTGCTCAACCACCTGCCGCGCTATAGTCGCTTGAAATTTATCTTGAGACAGAAACAGCATTCCCACGCCGCAGTTTTCCCGTGCGGGAGGCACAATTCCCTGTTCGGCAAACCAAGCATCCAGCAATTCCCAAGGAATCGCGGTCATCAAACCCGCACCGTCGCCGGAATCTCGATCGGCGCTGCAACCGCCGCGGTGTTCCAGACAAGTTAAAGCTGGGAGCGCTTTCTCAATAATCGAGTGGGTAGCTTCGCCGCTTTGGTTGGCAATAAACCCCACACCGCAGGCATCTCTTTCTTCCACTAACCAGCTTTGGCCGGCATAGGGAGTTCCTCGCTCAGTCTGATGCACGTTTCTGTTTGGATCGATCGTGTTACCCATGTTGATTGAATGTTATTTCCGTGATTGTGTGCTTGATGCGTTTTTATAGCTCGGGGAGAGAAAGCTGCCGAGCGGTGGGAGCCTAGTAAACTTTAAAACAGCACATTGGAAGCTGATTTGATAAAAATTTACGTCGATGCTGCCTGTACTTAGCACTGAAACCCTGTTTGCAGATTTTAAATTATCTCGCTCGCATCGTCTCGGAGATGTCTCCTAGAATACCCTGCTGTTAAAAAGCAGTGATTCTTTGGGAAATCGCCGCCCTGCAAATAGATACATTGCTGGCGATTCCCTACGGGATAGCTGCGCTTCACGAGTTTTTTGTGTGTGTTTTTCCTGAGTCCGCAAGGGTAGCCTTGCAGCGAACACAGGTAGATAGTAACTTTAGCGTTATTTTGCTTGCTGCGCTGTTGAGTTGCTTTCGTCAGCGCCTGCAGACACAAAACCCACCTGCCCGCTCAGTCGGTAGGTGCAATGTAGCAGCGCGGTTCACAACTGGTGAAACTTGTCTTATTGTGCAGTCAACTCTCGGGCCGCAAACATCAATTCTATCAAGAAACTGATAAAATTTCACCGATTACAGTCAGAGTTTGCGCGCAAGTCTTGTAAGCGATCGCCCAGAACCCAGCCTAAGATGCCTGGCCGAAAAAGGTTGACAGTTGTCTATAACCCTAATTTATATTTTTTTACCTACAAACGTTTCTAACTCATCAATGAAAACTATTTCAAGGATTTCTGACACCTTAGGAGCATCTGCTAGAGCCAGCGCAACCTTTTGACATAGCCCAAAAACGGATACTTGCTTTCTGACAGCAGGCGTGGAGAGGTAACAAATTTTAGACTTTTGTTAAAGCTCCCAGATTCATCTGTGCAGTAAATCTCAAATCTCAAATTTCAATTCGACTGACGCCCACAAAGTTTGCCTTGGTAATGTTGTTTAGATCGACGGTGGCCCTTTTTACAGATTTGAGCGTATTGGCATTTGGGGCATTTCATTTCTATTTTTTATAAGAAAAAGTCGGCGAGCAGAAAACGAGCCAGACTTTAGTCTGCTTGATGCAAGGAACACGGGGGAATTCAGTCAAGAGTCAATCTTTCTAAAACATTGAAATCAATGGTTCAATATTTATCAGGTTAATGTTATTACAAATTTATCGTAAGCAATCGAATTAATCTTATTTAAAAAAATCGGGCAAAGAATAACAGTTTAGTGCTGTTAACGGAACGTTACGGACAGTGTGTTTTGGATGATGCCGATCGTGCTAGAAATATCCTCCCGGAGAAAATGCGTACCGCAGGGCATAGGCGAACTTGGGGGAACACCCTAAATGCTTGTCTATACATAGCCTCTACTGAGGCTGGAGAAATCCTGTATCAGCAAGTCACCTCTGTGAATCAAGAACCTCTGTTTCTTAAGGGCCCAGAGTGTCAAAAATCATCCCATAAAGATGCCACGCTTATTAATCAGCTTCTTAAGTTCCTCTCCAAGAAACTGAACTGCTGTCGTTCAATCAGGGTTCGCGGAGCCATTTTCTACTTAGCCTGAACTGAAGTATCAACAGCTCTTACCTAAAACATTAAGTCGGGTTTTTCAAATCGCTGTTTCATAATTTGCTCTCCAAAATATGTTAAGAAAAATGTAATTCACTGAAGAACATGGCAGATAGAGCGACAATATTAGATATTAACTCTAAGAAGCTTTAGGCTGGATAGAAGTAGTAGGAATACGTAGATATGACTAAGATCACAAAACTTTTCCTAGGATATCACATTAACGAGCAAATATACGCAGGCAATCGAACTCTAGTTTATCGCGGCATTCGCACGGAAAATTGCCAGCCCGTCGCAATCAAACTGCTGCGAAATGACTTTCCCCGCTTCAACGAACTGGTTCACTTCCGCAACCAGTACATCATTGCTAAAAACTTAGATATCCCCGGAAGTGTGAAGGCATACAGCCTGGAAACGTACCAGAACCACTATGCTCTGGTGATGGAAGACTTTGGCGGAATTTCCTTAAGTAGCTACCTTGCTCGTTTAGCTATCGAGAGCAAGGAACCCTTAGAAGGCCTGCCCGTTAACGAATTTCTGCCCGTGGCGATTCAAATTGCCAACGCCCTTGACGGACTTTATCGCCACCGAGTAATCCATAAAGACCTCAAACCCGCCAACATTCTGATTAACCCAGTCAGCAAAGAAGTCAAGCTGATTGACTTCAGCATCGCTTCCCTGCTGCCGCGCGAAACCCAAGAAATTCAAAATCCTAACGTCCTCGAAGGCACTTTACCCTACATATCTCCCGAACAAACTGGGCGAATGAACCGAGGCATTGATTACCGCACAGATTTCTACTCTCTAGGAGTAACATTCTACGAATTACTAACAGGAAAGTTACCGTTCCAAACAGACGATCCAATGGATTTGGTACACTGCCACCTTGCCAAACAGCCACTCTCCGCCTCAATTATCAACCAGAACGTTCCATTGGTGCTGTCTGAAATTGTTAGCAAACTGATGGCAAAGAATGCTGAAGAGCGCTATCAAAGCGCGCTGGGACTCAAGTTTGATTTGGAAACTTGTTTGCACGAGTGGCAAGAGACAGGGGCGCTGACTAACTTTACAATGGGGCAGCGAGATTTGTGCGATCGCTTTACTATCCCCGAAAAATTATACGGTAGAGAAAGCGAAGTATTCTCCCTGCTGGAAGCATTTGACTGCGTGAGTGCAGGCAGCACTGAAATGATGCTCGTTGCAGGTTTCTCCGGCATTGGCAAAACCGCTGTGGTCAACGAAGTTCACAAACCCATAGTTCGGCAGCGCGGCTACTTTATTAAAGGCAAATTCGACCAATTCCAACGCACCCTTCCCTTTAGTGCATTTGTCCAAGCTTTTCGCGATTTAATGGGACAATTGCTATCGGAAACAGATGCTAAAGTTGAACAATGCAGGTTAGAAATATTGGCAGCTTTGGGCGATAGCGCTGGGGCGATAATTGAAGTCATTCCCGAACTCGAACGTATTATCGGGCCGCAACCGCCAGTCCCAGAACTTTCGGGCAGTGCCGCTCAAAATCGCTTCAATTTGTTGTTGGGAAAATTCCTGCAATTATTCACAACAAAAGAACATCCTTTAGTGATATTCTTGGACGACTTGCAATGGGCAGACTCAGCATCGTTAAAATTAATTCAACTGCTGATGACTGCTAAGGAGTACCGCTATCTCTTATTAATTGGAGCTTATCGGGATAACGAAGTATTTCCAGCGCATCCATTAATGCTGACTTTAGCAGAGATTCAAAAAACTGAAGCAAAGGTGAATACTATTACCTTAGCTCCCCTCGCTCGAACCGACGTAAATAGTTTAGTTGCCGATACTCTAGCTTGTTCTACAGCGTTGGCTCTGCCTTTGACAGAACTGGTTTATCAGAAAGCTAAAGGCAATCCATTTTTTAGCACACAATTCCTGAAATCTTTGCATGAAGATGGGCTAATTAAATTTAATTGTGAAGAGCGATATTGGCAGTGCGATATTGCCCGAGTGCGAACCTTGGCACTAACGGATGATGTAGTAGAATTCATGGCACTTCAGTTGCGAAAGTTACCAAGTAAAACACAGTCCGTTTTAAAGTTAGCTGCTTGTATTGGCAATCAGTTCGATTTGGCGACCTTAGCAATTGTTGATGAAAATTCGCCAGTAGAAACCGCATCCGCTTTATGGAAGGCGCTGCAAGAAGGGCTAATTTTACCCATTACCGAAGTTTATAAGTTTTATCAAACAGAGGAAAATAGCGAATCGGTAATTGGGAATGGTCAGGAATTTGACCACTTATCAATTACCCACGACCAATTACCCAAATATAAGTTTTTACACGATCGCGTCCAACAAGCAGCCTATTCCCTGATTCCGCAAGACCAAAAGCGATCGACTCACTTAAAAATAGGTCAACTGCTGTTAAAGAATACGCCCGAAGCCGATCGAGAAGAAAGAATCTTTGATATTGTCAACCACTTAAATGTGGGAGTTGAGCTAATTACGCAGGAGGCAGAACGCGAGCAATTAGCACGGTTGAATCTGGTTGCTGGAAAGAAAGCCAAAGCTGCTACGGCCTATTCTGCTGCGGTTGAATATTTAAAGGTTGGTAGGGCATTACTGACAGAAAATAGTTGGGAGAACCAATACGAACTAACATTAGCGCTGTCTACAAAAGCAGCAGAAGCGGCATATCTAAGCGGTGATTTTGAGCAGATGGAAAAATTAGCATCAGTCGTGGACAACTGCGCCAAAACGCTACTGGGCAAAGTAAAAGTGTACGAAGTCCAAATTCAAGCTTATATAGCTCAGAACAAGTTACTAGAAGCAGTTAATACAACGCTACAAGTCTTAAAGCTGTTGGGAGTAGAATTTCCTTCTAAAGTGAACCCGTCAGATATTGAGCAGGCACTAGGGGAAACTGCGTCAATTTTGAACGGGAAGCGAATAGAGGATTTAATTGACCTGCCTCAAATGAGCGATCCCTATAAACTAGCAGCCATAAGACTTTTATCAATTATCTTTGCTCCTGCATATATAGCAGCCCCAGAACTGGTGCCCTTGACGGTGTGCAAACAAGTAGATTTATCCGTTCAATATGGTAATGCTTCCGTCTCTCCCTTTGCTTATGCCAATTACGGTCTTCTGCTGTGCGGAGTTGTGGGAGATATTGATTCAGGTTATCAGTTCGGTCAAGTGGCTTTAACTCTAGTTTCAAAGTTAAATGCTCAAGAAATTAAAGCCAAGACACTCCTCATAGTAAATATATTTATTCGACCTTGGAAAGATCATCTGAGAGAAACCTTAGAACCTTTAGTGTTAGTTTACTCTAGCGGACTGGAGACAGGTGATTTAGAGTTTGCTGCCTATGGTCTACTAATGTACTCGTGTTTCTGTTACTTTAGCGGCAAAGAACTGACAGTCCTTGAAAGAGAGATGGCAACTTACAGAGATGCTGTTCATAAAATTAAGCAGAAAACAGCGCTTCATTATATAGAAACCTATTGGCAGGCTACATTAAATCTGCTCGGAAAAAGTGAAAGTGCCTGCATTCTAAAGGGTGAATCCTGCGATGAGCAGATTACGTTATCATTGCACCAGCAAGCAAACGACAGGTTGGGTGTTGCCTACATATATTTGAACAAACTTTTACTTAGTTACTGGTTTGAAAATTACTCAAAAGCGATTGAAAATATTGCTTTAGCAGAGAAGTATTTGGACGCAGTGGTAGGATTGCCTCTTATTCCTCTATTCCATTTTTACGATTCTCTAGTCAGGTTGGCGGTGTACTCGGATACTCCAGATTCAGAGCAACAGGAAATTCTCGACAGAGTAAGAGCTAATCAAGAAAAAATGCAAAACTGGGCACATCATGCCCCCATGAATCATCTGCATAAATTCTATCTAGTGGAAGCAGAACGGCATCGGGTTTTAAACCAAAAAGTAGAGGCGATCGAGATGTACGACAAAGCGATCGCCCTCGCCCAAGAAAACGAGTACATCAACGAAGAAGCACTAGCTCACGAACTTGCCGCCAAATTTTACTTAGAATGGGGAAAAGAAAAACTTGCCAAACCATATTTAATCGATGCCTACTATGCCTACGCTCGTTGGGGAGCAAAAGCGAAGATTGACCATCTAGAACAGCGCTATCCCCAATTGCTTGCTCCGATCCTGCAACAGGAGCGAACTCGCCAATATCCCAGCGAAACAATTCACACCTCCAGCAATAGTGAATCATCTCTATCTCACACGAATAGAACACTTGTCGGTAGCACCAGCAGTTGGGAGTTAGTAGATTTGCCGACAGTTATCAAAGCTTCTCAAGCTCTATCTAGCGAAATTCAACTCGATCAATTGCTCACTACCCTCATGCAAGTGGTGGTGAAGAATGCCGGAGCACAAACCGGAGCATTAATTTTGATGGAAGAGGGAAACTGGAGGATAAACGTCCACTGCACAAACCGTCAAGACTGCCTTCTGCAATCAATTCCGGTTGAGGAGAGCGAAGTAATTCCTTTAACCCTGATCAACTACGTCAAACGTACAAAAGAAACCCTAGTTTTTGACGATGCTAGCAATCAACCAAGATTTGCATCTGACCCCTACATGATCCAACAGCAACCTCACAGCCTCCTTTGCACTCCGATCGGCGAGCGAGGCAAAATGATGGGGATTTTGTATTTAGAAAATAATTTAGCAACTGGGGTATTCACGGGCGATCGCGTCGCGATCCTCAACATCCTGTGTTCGCAAGCAGCAATTTCCTTACAGAACGCCCGACTGTATCAGCAATCCCAGGAATATGCCCAAAAACTAGAGCTTTATCTCAACGATCTCAAACAGATGCAACTGCAATTGGTACAAAATGAGAAGATGTCTGCTCTCGGCAATCTGGTGGCAGGGGTGGCTCACGAAATTAACAATCCTGTAGGCTTTATTGCCGGCAACCTTGAACCAGCCCAAGATTATATCAAAGACCTATTTGGGCTGATTGACCTGTATCAGAAAAAGCTACCTCATCCCGATGCTGAAATTGTATCCGAAATAGAAGCAATCGATTTAGAATATGTGAGGCAAGACTTGCCCAAGTTAATTGATTCAATGAATCTGGGAGTCGAACGGATTCGCGGTATTAGCACCAGCCTGCGAACCTTTTCGAGAGCTGACCGAGATTATAAAGTTCCTTTTAATATTCACGAAGGAATCGATAGTACCATTCTGATTCTCAAACACCGTTTGAAAGGAAATGATGACCGTCCAGAAATTGAAGTTGTCAAACAATACGGGAACCTGCCAGCAGTTGAGTGCTTCCCCGGGCAGCTCAATCAAGTGTTCATGAATATCTTGGCAAACGCGATTGATGCGTTAGAATCATCGAACCAGGGACGCAGTTTTTCTGAGATTAAAGCCAATCCGAATCGCATCACGATTAGTAGCACACAAAAAAAGAATCAGGAGTGGGTAACAATTGGCATTTCTGACAATGGCATTGGGATGAATCAAGAGGTAAAAGAGCGCATTTTTGACCACTTATTTACCACCAAGATAGTCGGTAAAGGAACGGGATTGGGATTGGCGATCGCCCGCCAAATTGTAGTAGAAAAACATATGGGGGAGCTGGAGGTCAACTCTGCACTGCATCAAGGAACAGAATTTGTAATCAGGTTGCCGGTGAAAGGGTGAGGTCGAAGTGCTATCACCGTTCAACCTGGCAAATCGAAGTCCAGATTAACTGTTAAAAGTCAATATTGAAGATTAGGACAATCCATAATGAATGCCACTGTAAATTTGATCGATACCATTCCCGGCTACCGTCTGACGGAGCAACTGTACAGCGGTTCCAGAACCCTAGTTTATCGAGCCATCCGAGAAATAGATCGGCTTCCAGTTGTGATCAAACTGCTGAAGCGAGACTATCCCAACTTCAGCGAACTGCTGCAATTTTGCAACCAATATGCCATTGCCAAAAATCTATGTCTGTCAGGAGTCGTTGAAGCCTACACTCTAGAACCCTACCGCAACAGCTATGCCCTAGTGATGGAGGATTTTGGTGGCATTTCTCTGCGACAGTACGCCCAAGAGCGCTCGCTGACGCTAGTAGAAATATTGGAGATCGCCATTCAAATAACTGACATTCTCAACGGACTCTACCGAAACCGAGTCATTCACAAAGACCTCAAACCTGCCAATATCCTGATTAATTCCCAAACCAAAAAAGTCAAGCTGATTGATTTCAGCATTTCGTCTTTGCTGCCTCGCGAAACCCATAGCACTCAAAACCCAAACGGACTAGAAGGCACCCTAGCTTATCTCTCCCCAGAACAAACCGGGCGCATGAACCGGGGAATTGACTATCGCAGCGATTTCTATTCGCTCGGTGTCACCTTCTTTGAATTGCTCACCGGCCAACTACCCTTTCCATCCCACGATCCAATGGAATTGGTGCACTGTCATGTTGCCAAGCAGCCGCCAACGGTTTGTAGCTTGAATCCAAACATTCCCTTGGTGCTGTCAAACATCGTCACTAAACTGATGGCGAAAAATGCCGAAGAGCGCTATCAAAATGTTCTTGGACTCAAACACGATCTAGAGCGATGTTTGCAGCAATTACAAAACGGAAAAATCGAACTGTTTGAGTTAGGGCAACGCGATATTTGCGATCGCTTCCTCATCTCAGAAAAGCTTTACGGACGGCAAACTGAAGTAGAAACCTTACTAACTGCCTTTGAGCGCGTGGCGAATGGCACATCAGAATTGATGCTCGTTGCCGGGTTTTCCGGGATTGGAAAAACGGCTGTAGTCAACGAAGTCCACAAACCCATTGTCCGGCAGCGCGGCTATTTCATCAAAGGAAAATTTGACCAGTTCAACCGCAACATTCCCTTCGCTGCCTTTGTCCAAGCATTTCGCGACTTAATGGCACAACTGTTGAGCGAGACAGACGAACAACTCGAGCGATGGAAAGCCAAAATTCTCTCCGCACTCGGAGAAAACGGACAAGTCATCATTCAAGTCATCCCCGAACTCGAACGAATTATCGGTCAACAGCCACCCATTGCCGAACAGGTGGGAAATGCCAGTCAAAATCGCTTCAACTTGTTATTTCCAAAGTTTATTCAAGTCTTTACCACCCAAGACCATCCCTTAGTCATCTTTCTTGATGACTTGCAGTGGGCAGATTCGGCATCGCTCAAGTTGATGCACCTGTTAATGAGCGACACTCACGCTGGCTACCTCCTGTTAATTGGCGCTTACCGGGATAACGAGGTTTCTGCTGCTCATCCTCTAATGCTGACGCTAGATGAAGTTTGCAGCAGCGGTGCCGCCGTCGACACCATTACTCTCAAACCCCTGCTCCAAAATGACCTCAACCACCTGGTTGCAGATACCCTGAGCTGTTCGCAAGAGATTGCTGCACCTCTGACAGAATTGGTGTACCAAAAAACTCAAGGTAATCCCTTCTTTGCCACCCAATTTCTCAAAGCGCTACATGATGAGGGATGGATTGCATTCAACACTGAGATTGGTTTCTGGCAGTGCGACATTGCTCAAATTCGCTCGCTGGCGCTGACTGATGATGTGGTTGAATTTATGGCGCTTCAGTTGCAGAAGTTGCCCGCACCGGCTCAAACAGTGCTGAAACTTGCCGCCTGCATTGGCAACGAGTTTGACTTAGCAACCCTGGCGATAGTTGACGAAAAAACTCAAGCTGAGACTGCTTCAAACTTATGGAAAGCATTACAAGAGGGATTGGTTTTACCCACCAGTGAGGTTTATAAGTTTTTTCAGGAAAAGTCTCAATTGAGGGTACAAAATCCATCGAGCTCGGAACTTCTCGAGTCTGACTCGTGTTCTTACAAATTCTTGCACGACCGCGTCCAGCAAGCAGCTTATTCCCTGATTCCCGACGAGCAAAAACAGATCGCTCACTTAAAAATCGGGCAACTATTACTGACTCATACGTCCGCTGCCGAAACAGAAGAAAAACTGTTTGAGATCGTCAACCAACTAAATATCGGCAAATCCCTGATCGTCGCTCCATCGGAGCAAATAGAACTCGCACAACTCAATCTCCAAGCCGGACAAAAAGCCAGAGCAGCAACTGCCTATACAGCCGCATTTGAGTATTGCACGACAGGCATCGCCTTGTTAGCTGAAGATAGCTGGCAAACCCAGTACGAAATAACCCTAGCCCTCTACGAAGCTGCCACTGAAGCAGCTTACCTCAGCGGCAACTTTGAGCAGATGAAACAATTGGCGGGAGTCATTGCAGAACGCTCTAGAACTCTGTTGGATACGATTAAGGTCTATGAAATTCAAATTCAAGCTGCTCAAGCCCAACATCAATTTCTAGAAGCCGTACAGATTGCCCTCAAGAGTGTGGAACGTTTGGGAAACAAGCTTCCGGAGCAACCCAGTCAATCGGATGTTACGCGGGCATTTGAGGCTACTAAATCCATCTTGGCTGGAAGGCAACCGCTGGACTTAATAACTCTGCCTCAGATGAGAGATCCCAATAAGTTAGCAGTTGTACGGATTCTTACCGCTGTTTCTGCTGCTGCCTTTGTTGCCACTCCAGCGCTGTTACCGTTTATTGTCCTAGAACAGGTCAATTTATCCGTTCAATATGGCAATAGTTCATTTTCTGCAAATGGGTATGCCTACTATGGGCTGATGCTTTGTGGGGTGGTAGGAGACGTTGACTGTGGCTATCAGTTCGCACAACTAGCATTGAAGTTGCTCGAACATTTTAATGCTAAAGAACTGAAATCGAGAGTCTATGTTGCAATTCACTGTAGCGTGTGGCATTGGAAAGAGCCGCTCAAGAACTCCTTACCGTTTCTCCGGGAAGGCTATGAAGTTGGATTGGAAACGGGAGATTTAGAATCGGCTGCCATTTGCGGATTCACTTACATCTCATACTGTTGGTTTATCGGTCGAGAACTAAGCGATCTCAGCCAAGAGAGCGCTGCTTTCCGAGAGCAACTCAGACTCCTCAACCAAGAAGGGCTTACCAGCCATCTGACGGTTTTTCAGCAAGCAATTTTGAATCTGGTAGGCAATTCTGCTGAACCTTGGCAACTGACTGGAGATGCCTTCGATCGCCAGGAAATCCTGCCAGTCCTGGAGCGATCGCGCGATCTAACTGCGCTGTACTATTTCTATGCCACCGAACTGAATCTGTGTTACCTGTTTGGCAAGTTTGAGTTGGCGGTGGAAGCCGCGCTCTTTGCGGAAAATTATATAGGTAACGCGACAGGCTTATTCATTGTTGCGATCTGCTACACGTACGATTCTCTAGCTCATCTGGCACTCTATTCTCAGGTTTCTGAGGCACAACAGCAACGCATTCTGGAACGGGTGGCTAAAAACCAGGAAAAAATGAAAACTTGGGCTGACCATGCGCCAGAAAATCACTTGCACAAATTTTATTTAGTAGAAGCCGAACGATACCGAGTATTAGGGCACAAATCAGAAGCATTGGAATTCTACGATCGCGCGATCGCTGGAGCGACAAAGAATGAATACTTACAAGAAGTTGCCCTGGCAAACGAATTAGCAGCCAAATTCTATTTAGAGTGGGGAAAAACCCGCGTTGCTAGAGACTACCTGCACGATGCTTACTATAGCTACGCTCGTTGGGGAGCCGCAGCTAAGGTGAGGGAGCTGGAGCAATCCTATCCTGAAGTCTTAGCGTTAATTTTGCAACCGGATGAATTACAGCTTACATCAGAAATAACGCTCCCTGAAAGGAATACCATTTCATCCCATACGATTAGCAAATCATCAACATCCAGCAGCTGCAGCATATCTGCTGTATTAGATATAAAAACTGTTCTCAAAGCTTCCCAAACCCTCTCTAGCGAAATTCATCTAGAGCGATTACTCTCGACGCTGCTGCAAGTGGTAATTGAAAATGCCGGCGCTGACAAATCTGCCTTGTTATTGCTCAAAGGGAATAAATTAATCGTTGAAGCAATGACTACATTCGCTTCCTGCTCGACTGTGCTGCTATCAATTCCGCTTGAGGAAAGTCAGGAGCTTCCTATTACGCTAATCAACAGCGTTAAACGTACCTTACAACCATCGCTGATTAGTAATGCAACAACTGATTCTTCGCTGATGGCAGATCCTTACATCATCCGCCGGCAGCCCAAGAGCCTGTTGTGTGCGCCGATTCTCCATCAGGGAAAACTGCTAGGCGTACTCTATCTGGAGAACAACCTTGCTATCGGCGCTTTTACCAGCGATCGCGTCGCCATCCTCAACATCCTGTGCTCGCAAGCTGCAATTTCCTTACAGAACGCCCGACTGTATCAGCAATCCCAGGAGTATGCCCAAAAACTAGAGCTTTATCTTCACGATCTCAAACAGATGCAGTTGCAACTGGTGCAGAGTGAGAAAATGTCTGCTCTCGGCAATCTCGTCGCAGGGGTAGCCCACGAAATTAACAATCCCTTAGGCTTTATTGCCGGCAACTTACAACCGGCTCAGGAATACGTACAAAATCTGTTGGAGCTAATCGATCTCTATCTAGATCATTTTCCCAAGCCGGGAGCCAAAATTGAAGAAAAAATCGAGGCCATAGACTTAGAGTATTTGCGAGAAGATTTGCCCGAACTGATTAAATCCATGAATGAGGGTGCCGATCGCATTCGCGATATCAGTACGAGTTTGAGAACTTTTTCGAGGGCAGATACCTATCGCCCGGTTCCTTTTAATATTCACGACGGACTTGACAGCACTCTCTTGATTCTCAAGCACCGTTTAAAAGCCAGCGAGCGCCGGCCTGCTATTGAAGTGGTGAAAGAGTATGGCAAGCTGCCTCTAGTGGACTGTTTCCCCGGACAGTTGAATCAGGTTTTTATGAATATTTTGGCTAATGCGATTGATGCGCTGGAAGAATCAAGTAAGGAACGTAGCTTTAGTGAACTTAAAGCGAATCCTAACCAAATCACGATCCGAACTGCTACGGACAAAGAAGGCAAACGGGTCTTGATTTGGATTAAAGACAATGGAGTAGGGATGTCGGATGAAGTGAAGCAAAAAATATTCGATCACTTATTTACCACCAAATCTGTAGGTAAAGGAACGGGATTGGGATTGGCGATCGCCCGCCAAATTGTAGTAGAAAAACATATGGGGGAGCTGGAGGTAAACTCTGCACTCCATCAAGGAACAGAATTTGTAATCAGGTTGCCGGTGAAAGGGTGAGGTCGAAGTGCTATCACCGTTCAACCTCGCAAATCGAAGTCCAGATTAACTGTTAAAAGCCAATATTGAAGATTAGGACAATCCATAATGAATGCCACTGTAAATTTGATCGATACCATTCCCGGCTACCGTCTGACGGAGCAACTGTACAGCGGTTCCCGAACCCTAGTTTATCGAGCCATCCGAGAAATAGATCGGCTTCCAGTTGTGATCAAACTGCTGAAGCGAGACTATCCCAACTTCAGCGAACTGCTGCAATTTTGCAACCAATATGCCATTGCCAAAAATCTATGTCTGTCAGGAGTCGTTGAAGCCTACACTCTAGAACCCTACCGCAACAGCTATGCCCTAGTGATGGAGGATTTTGGCGGCATTTCTCTGCGACAGTACGCCCAAGAGCGCTCGCTGACTCTAGTAGAAATATTGGAGATCGCCATTGAAATAACTGACATTCTCAACGGACTATACCGAAACCGAGTCATTCACAAAGACCTCAAACCTGCCAATATCCTGATTAATTCCCAAACCAAAAAAGTCAAGCTGATTGATTTCAGCATTTCGTCTTTGCTGCCTCGCGAAACCCATACAACTCAAAATCCAAACGGACTAGAAGGCACCCTAGCTTATCTCTCCCCAGAACAAACCGGGCGCATGAACCGGGGAATTGACTATCGCAGCGATTTCTATTCGCTCGGTGTCACCTTCTTTGAATTGCTCACCGGCCAACTACCGTTTCCATCCCACGATCCAATGGAATTGGTGCACTGTCATGTTGCCAAGCAACCGCCTACGGCCCACAGCGTGAATCCAAAGATCCCTTTGGTACTCTCAAATATCGTCAGCAAGTTAATGGCAAAGAATGCGGAAGACCGCTATCAAAATGTTCTTGGGCTCAAACACGATCTAGAGCGATGTTTGCAACAATTACAGGACGGAAAAATCGCACTATTTGAGTTGGGAAAGCGGGATATTTGCGATCGCTTTCTCATCTCAGAAAAGCTCTACGGCCGGCAAACAGAAGTAGAAATTCTACTCAATGCCTTCAATCGCGTCAGTGAAGGAAGCAGCGAAATAATGCTCGTTGCCGGGTTTTCCGGGATTGGAAAAACGGCTGTAGTCAGCGAAGTCCACAAACCCATTGTCCGGCAGCGCGGCTATTTCATCAAAGGAAAATTTGACCAGTTCAACCGCAACATTCCCTTCGCTGCCTTTGTCCAAGCATTTCGCGACTTAATGGCACAACTGTTGAGCGAGACAGACGAACAACTCGAGCGATGGAAAGCCAAAATTCTCTCCGCACTCGGAGAAAACGGACAAGTCATCATTCAAGTCATCCCCGAACTCGAACGAATTATCGGTCAACAGCCACCCATTGCCGAACAGGTGGGAAATGCCAGTCAAAATCGCTTCAACTTGTTATTTCCAAAGTTTATTCAAGTCTTTACCACCCAAGACCATCCCTTAGTCATCTTTCTCGATGACTTGCAGTGGGCAGATTCGGCATCGCTCAAGTTGATGCACCTGTTAATGAGCGACACTCACGCTGGCTACCTCCTGTTAATTGGCGCTTACCGGGATAACGAGGTTTCTGCTGCTCATCCTCTAATGCTGACGCTAGATGAAGTTTGCAGCAGCGGTGCCTTAGTCCACACCATTACTCTCAAACCCCTGCTGCAAAATGACCTCAACCACCTGGTTGCAGATACCCTGAGCTGTTCGCAAGAGATTGCTGCACCTCTGACAGAATTGGTGTACCAAAAAACTCAAGGTAATCCCTTCTTTGCCACCCAATTTCTCAAAGCGCTACATGATGAGGGATGGATTGCATTTAACAATGAGATTGGTTTCTGGCAGTGTGACATTGCTCAAATTCGCTCGCTGGCGCTGACTGATGATGTGGTTGAATTTATGGCGCTTCAGTTGCAGAAGTTGCCCGCACCGGCTCGATCTGTACTTAAACTTGCCGCCTGCATTGGCAACGAGTTTGACTTAGCAACCCTGGCGATAGTTGACGAAAAATCACAAGCTGAGACTGCTTCAAACTTATGGAAAGCATTACAAGAGGGATTGGTTTTACCCACCAGTGAGGTTTATAAGTTTTTTCAGGAAAAGTCTCAATTGAGGGTACAAAATTCATCTAGCTCGGAACTTCTCGATTCTGACTCGTGTTCTTATAAATTCTTGCACGATCGCGTCCAGCAAGCAGCTTATTCCCTGATTCCCGACGAGCAAAAACAAATCGCTCACTTAAAAATCGGACAACTATTACTGACTCATACGTCCGCTGCCGAAACAGAAGAAAAACTGTTTGAGATCGTCAACCAACTAAATATCGGCAAATCCCTGATTGTCGAGCCATCGCAGCAAATAGAACTCGCACAACTCAATCTAAAAGCCGGACAAAAAGCCAGAGCTGCAACTGCCTATACAGCCGCATTTGAGTATTGCACGACAGGCATCGCCTTGTTAGCTGAAGATAGCTGGCAAACCCAGTACGAAATAACCCTAGCCCTCTACGAAGCTGCCACTGAAGCAGCTTACCTCAGCGGCAACTTCGAGCAGATGAAACAATTGGCGGCAGTCATTGCAGAACGCTCTAGAACTCTGTTGGATACGATTAAGGTCTATGAAATTCAAATTCAAGCTGCTCAAGCCCAACATCAATTTCTAGAGGCCGTGCAGATTGCCCTGAAGATTGTGGAACGTTTGGGAACCAGTCTTCCAGAGCAACCCAGTCAATTAGATATTGTAAAAGCATTCGAGGCGACTAAATCCATCTTGGCTGGAAGAAAACCTCTGGACTTAATGACTCTGCCACAGATGAGAGATCCTAACAAGTTAGCAGTTGTACGGATTCTTGCCGCTGTTTCTGCTGCTGCCTTTGTTGTTACTCCAGCGCTGTTACCGTTTATTGTCCTCGAACAGGTCAATTTATCCGTTCAATATGGCAATAGTTCATTTTCTGCAATTGGTTATGCCTACTATGGACTGATACTTTGTGGCATGACAGGAGAGATTGAATTTGGGTATCAGTGTGCAAAACTAGCACTGAAGTTGCTCGAACATTTTAATGCCAAAGAACTGAAATCGAGAGTCTATGTCGGAATTTACTGTAGCGTGTGGCATTGGAAAGAGCCGCTCAAGAACAGCTTAGCGTTTCTCCGGGAAGGCTACGAAGTTGGATTGGAAACGGGAGATTTAGAATCGGCTGCTATTTGCGGATTTATTTACATCTCATACTGTTGGTTTATCGGTCGAGAACTAAGCGATCTCAGCCAAGAGAGCGCTGCTTTCCGAGAGCAACTCAGACTCCTCAACCAAGAAGGGCTTACCAGTCATTTGACGGTTTTTCAGCAAGCAATTTTGAATCTGGTAGGCAATGGTGCTGAACCTTGGCAACTGACTGGAGATGCCTTCGATCGCCAGGAAACCCTGCCAGTCCTGGAGCGATCGGACCATCTAACTGCGCTGTACTATTTCTATGCCACCGAACTGAATCTGTGTTACCTGTTTGGCAAGTTTGAGTTGGCGGTGGAAGCAGCAATTGCCGCCGAAAATTATATAGGTGGGGCTACAGGCTTATTCATCGTTCCGCTCTGCTACACTTATGATTCTCTAGCCCATCTAGCAATTTATGTTCGGGTTTCCGAGACACAACAGCAATGCATTCTGGATCGGGTGGCTAAAAACCAAGAAAAAATGAAAACTTGGGCTGACCACGATCCAGCCAATTACCTGCACAAATTTTATTTAGTAGAAGCCGAACGATACCGAGTATTAGGGCACAAATTAGAAGCATTGGAATTCTACGATCGCGCGATCGCTGGAGCGACAGAAAACGAATATCTCCAAGAAGTTGCCCTGGCAAATGAATTAGCGGCCAAATTCTGTTTAGAGTGGGGAAAACCCCGCGTTGCTAGAGACTACATGCACGATGCTTACTATAGCTACGCCCACTGGGGAGCCGCAGCTAAGGTGAGGGAGCTAGAGCAATCTTATCCTGAACTCTTAGCATTAATCTTGCAATCGGATGAATTACAGCTCGCATCAGAAATAACGCTCCATGAAACGAATACCTTTACATCCCATACGATTAACAGATCGTCCAGTTCTAGCAGCCGTAACATATCTGCTGTATTAGATATAAAAACTGTTCTCAAAGCTTCCCAAACCCTCTCTAGCGAAATTCATCTAGAGCGATTACTCTCGACGCTGCTGCAAGTGGTCATTGAAAATGCCGGCGCTGACAAATCTGCCTTGTTATTGCTCAAAGGGAACAGATTAATCGTTGAAGCAACTAGCACAGTCGTTTGCTGCTCAACTGTGCTGCTATCAATTCCGCTTGAGGAAAGTCAGGAGCTTCCCATTACGCTAATCCAGAGGGTTAAACGTACCTTACAACCGTTAGTGATTAGTCATGCAATCACTCATTCTTCGCTGATGGCAGATCCTTACATCATCCGCCAGCAGCCCAAGAGCCTGCTGTGTGCGCCGATTCTCCATCAGGGAAAACTGCTAGGCGTACTCTATCTGGAGAACAACCTTGCTATGGGTGCTTTTACCAGCGATCGCGTTGAAATCCTCAATCTCCTCTGTACCCAAGCAGCAATTTCCTTACAGAACGCCCGACTGTATCAGCAATCCCAGGAGTATGCCCAAAAACTAGAGCTTTATCTCAACGATCTCAAACAGATGCAACTGCAACTGGTACAGAATGAGAAGATGTCTGCTCTCGGCAATCTGGTGGCAGGCGTGGCTCACGAAATTAACAATCCCGTAGGCTTTATCGCCGGCAACTTGCAACCGGCTCAAGACTACGTGGGGGATTTGTTCAACTTGATCGATCTGTATCAAGAAAAATTTCCCAATCCGGGAGTAGAAATTGAAGGAGAAATTGAGGATATAGACTTGGAGTATTTGCGAGAAGATTTGCCGAAATTGATTAGCTCAATGAACGAGGGAGTCGATCGCATCCGCAATATCAGTACGAGCTTGAGAACGTTTTCGAGGGCAGATAGCGATCGACCCGTTTCTTTCAATATTCACGACGGACTCGAAAGCACTCTGCTGATTCTCAAGCACCGTTTAAAAGCCAGCGAGTTCCGCCCTGCCATTGAAGTTGTGAAAGATTATGGTAACTTGCCCCTAGTAAAATGCTTTCCCGGACAGTTGAACCAGGTATTTATGAATGTACTGGCCAATGCCATTGACGCTTTGGAGGAGTCAAATAAGGGGCGCAGTTTTAGTGAAATTAAAGCCCGACCAAATCAAATTACGATTCAAACTGCTCTGAGCGAATCCAACAATCAGGTTTTGATTCGGATTAAGGATAATGGAGTGGGGATGTCGAACGAAATCAAGGAAAACATCTTTAACCACTTATTCACAACCAAGTCTGTAGGTCAAGGAACCGGATTGGGATTGTCTATAGCCCACCAAATTGTGGTGGAAAAACATGGAGGTACGTTAATCGTGAATTCCTCCCTCGGACAGGGTTCGGAGTTTGTGATTTGTATTCCGGGGTGAGCAGTTGCTAGTAGGTCTTTAGGGCAATTAGCACAATTAGTGCCACCTAGCAACTACGAGATTAGCTGATTAAGTTCCTCTGCCATGAACTGCTGTCGTTCAATCAGGGTTCGCGTCGTCATTTTGTACTTAGTTTCAACTGAAGGATCAACAGCTCTTACCTAAAACATTAAGTCTTGTTTTTCAAATCGCTGTTTCATAATTTGCTCTCCAATGTTAAGAAAAATGTAATTTATGAATAGCATGACAGATAGAGCGAAAATAGTAGATAGCAACTCTCAGAAACTTCAGGGTTGACAGAAGTAGTAGGAATACGTAGATATGACTAAGATCGCAAAGCTTTTCCTAGGATATCACATTAACGAGCAAATATACGCAGGCAATCGAACTTTAGTTTATCGCGGCATTCGCACGGAAAATGGGCAGCCCGTCGCAATCAAACTGCTGCGAAATGACTTTCCCCGCTTCAACGAACTGGTTCATTTCCGCAACCAGTACATCATTGCTAAAAACTTAGATATCCCCGGAAGTGTGAAGGCATACAGCCTGGAAACGTACCAGAACCACTATGCTCTGGTGATGGAAGACTTTGGCGGAATTTCCTTAAGTAGCTACCAGGCTAATCTAGCATCCGCTAGCAACGAACCTGTAGAAGGCCTGCCCGTTAACGAGTTTCTGCCCGTGGCGATTCAAATTGCCAACGCCCTGGACGGACTTTATCGCCACCGAGTCATCCATAAAGACCTCAAACCTGCCAACATTCTGATTAACCCGGTCAGCAAAGAAGTCAAGTTAATTGACTTCAGCATCGCTTCCCTGCTGCCGCGCGAAACCCAAGAAATTCAAAATCCTAACGTCCTCGAAGGCACTTTACCCTACATATCTCCCGAACAAACTGGGCGAATGAACAGAGGCATTGATTACCGCACAGATTTCTACTCGCTAGGAGTAACATTCTACGAATTACTAACAGGAAAGTTACCGTTCCAAACAGACGACCCAATGGATTTGGTACACTGCCACCTTGCCAAACAGCCAGTGGCAGCCTCAAGAGTTAACAATAGCGTTCCATTGGTGCTGTCTGAGATTGTCAGCAAATTGATGGCGAAGAATGCTGAATGTCGCTATCAAAGCGCGCTGGGACTCAAGTTTGATTTGGAAACTTGCTTATCCCAGTGGCAAGAGACAGGGGCGCTGACTAACTTTAAAATAGGGCAGCGAGATTTGTGCGATCGCTTCATCATCCCCGAAAAATTATACGGTAGAGAAAGCGAAGTATTCTCCCTGCTAGCGGCGTTTGACCGCGTGAGTGCAGGTAGCGCCGAAATGATGCTCGTTGCTGGTTTCTCCGGCATTGGTAAAACCGCTGTTGTCAACGAAGTTCACAAACCCATAGTCCGGCAGCGCGGCTACTTTATTAAAGGCAAATTTGACCAATTCCAACGCAACCTTCCCTTTAGTGCGTTTGTCCAAGCTTTTCGCGATTTAATGGCACAATTGCTATCGGAAACCGATGCTAAAGTTGAACAATGCAGGTTAGAAATATTGGCAGCTTTGGGCGATAGCGCTCAAGCGATAATTGAAGTAATTCCCGAACTCGAACGTATTATCGGGCCGCAACCGCCAGTCCTAGAACTTTCGGGCAGTGCCGCTCAAAATCGCTTTAATTTGTTGTTTGAAAAGTTTATTAAAGTATTCACAATAAAAGAACATCCCTTAGTAATATTCTTGGACGATTTGCAATGGGCAGACTCAGCATCGTTAAAATTAATTCAACTGCTGATGAGTGCTACAGAACACCGCTATCTCTTATTAATTGGAGCTTATCGGGATAACGAAGTATTTCCAGCTCATCCATTAATACTGACTTTATCAGAGATTCAAAAAACTGAAGCAAAGGTAAATACTATTACCTTAGCTCCCCTCGCTCAAACCGACGTAAATAGTTTAGTTGCCGATACTCTAGCTTGTTCTACAGCCTTGGCTCTGCCTTTGACCGAACTCGTTTATCAGAAAACTAAAGGCAATCCATTTTTCAGCACACAATTCCTCAAATCTTTGCATGAAGATGGGTTAATTGAATTTAATTGTGAAGCTCGGTATTGGCAGTGCGATATTTCTAGAGTGCGCACCTTGGCACTAACGGATGATGTAGTAGAATTCATGGCACTTCAGTTGCGAAAGTTGCCAAGTAAAACACAGTCCGTTTTAAAGTTAGCTGCTTGTATTGGCAATCAGTTCGATTTGGCGACCTTAGCAATTGTTGATGAAAATTCGCCAGTAGAAACCGCATCCGCTTTATGGAAGGCGCTGCAAGAAGGGCTAATTTTACCCATTAGTGAAATTTATAAGTTTTATCAAGCAGAGGAGAATAGCGAATCGGTAATCGGGAATGGTCAGGAATTTGACCACTTATCAATTACCCACGACCAATTACCCAAATATAAGTTTTTACACGATCGCGTTCAACAAGCAGCCTATTCCCTAATTCCCGATGACCAAAAACAGGCGACTCATTACCAAATCGGACAACTGCTGCTGCAACAGATTTCCGCAGAAGCAAGAGAAGACCGTATTTTTGAAATCGTCAATCAATTAAATCACGGAACTGCTTTAATTACCCAACCAACTCAACGAGAAGAATTAGCCCTACTCAATTTAATTGCCTGTCGCAAAGCTAAAACTTCAACTGCCTATCAAGCAGCGCATGAATATGCGACAGTGGGATTGTCTCTTTTGGGAAACAATACTTGGCAGCAGCAGTATGAAATGACCCTCGCCTTATATGAATTAGCTGCGGAAGTAGCAATGCTAAACGGTAACTTTGAGGCGATGGAACAGTTCATTGATATTGTCATTCAACAGGCACGATCCTTACCTGAAAAAGTCAATGTTTACTGTATTAGAATTCAATCTCATATTTCCCAAAGTAAACTGACATCAGCGATCGCGATCGCCCAACCAGTCTTACAACAGCTTGGTGTCACCTTTCCAGAAACACCGACACCATCAGATATTCAACAGGAAATCCAAGAGATTGAGGAACTCATTGGCGATCGGGAAATCGCTGATTTGGTTCACTTGCCTGAAATGACAGATGCAGAAAAACTCGGTACTCTTAAAATTATCAATATCATTATCCCAGCCGCTTACCTCACTGGTTCTGCGCTGTACCCATTGCTGAATAGTTTGTCCGTTAAACTATCAATTCAGTACGGTAACACATCGACTTCTGCTTTAGGCTATGCAACCTATGGCAATATTCTCTGCAATTTCTTACAAATAGATACAGGATCGCAGTTTGGTTCCCTGGCACTCCAGGTTATTTCAAAACTCGATGCCAAAGCAAGTAAAACAGATGTTTTGATGATTTTGGGGATATTTATTGTACACCGCAAATCTCACATTAAAGAAACACTACCCCTCTTGCAAGAGGGTTACACCAGCGCCCTAGAATTTGGAAATCTGGTACTTGCTGGATATAATGGGCACACTTTTTGTCTCAATTCTTTTTGGTGCAGTCAACCCCTGGCTACCTTAGAGCAGGATATTTGCGCCTACTGCCATAGTTTGATGCAATTAAATCAATTGACAACCGCAAATTATTGCCGGATCTATTGGCAACCTGTTTTAAATCTGCTAGGTCTTGCAGAACATACCACCCTTTTGTCTGGAAAAGCCCTTGAAGAAACAGAATTTCTCCAGCAGCTACAGTCTGCCAAAGATGGATATGGATTGTATATTTTCCATTTGTATAAACTGATGCTTTGTTTCTTGTTTGGAGAAATTGAGATAGCGAAAAATCATGCTATTGAAGTCAGGCGCTATTTTATGGCTGGTGCGGGATTAGTCACCGAACCAGTATTTTATCTTTATGATTCTCTGTTAACTTTGGCACAATTAAATCCACAGTTAGATGAAGCATCAGAAGCATTGCAGGGTGTAATAGAAAACCAAACAAAGTTACAGCAATGGGCGTATCATGCACCCATGAATTATCAACATAAGGTTGATTTGGTAGAGGCGGAAAAATGTCGAGTGTTAGGACAAAAAGTCAAAGCAACTGAGTTTTACGACAAGGCGATTTCTCTTGCCAAAGCCAACGAATATATGCAAGAAGAAGCACTTGCTAACGAACTGGCAGCAAAGTTCTACCTAGATTGGGGCAAAGAGCGCATAGCTGGGGAATACATGACGAACGCCTACTATGCCTACGCTCGTTGGGGTGCAAAAGCCAAAGTCGCTGACTTAGAAGCTCGCTATCCTCAACTACTTACACCTATATTAGAGCAAACCCGTTCTCCTCTCTCCGCTCACGAAATTCTCTTGACATTGGGTAGTGTCACCTCCACCAGTTCGGCCACATCCAGTAGTAGTGTTTCTGTGGCTTTAGATTTAGGTACTATTCTCAAAGCTTCCCAAGCAATATCCCGTGAAATAGACCTCAAAAAACTACTGACATCGTTGCTTTCGATCGCCATAGAAAATGCAGGAGCCGATAAGTGCGTGTTAATGCTCTTGCAAGACGATCGACTGTTAATTAAAGGGTCGATTACTCTGGGGACAGAGCCCGTCGTGTTGCAACAGCTTCCCATTGAAAACTGTCAAGAGCTACCCTTAAAACTAATCTACAAAGTCAAGCATAACCAGCAGACTATTGTGCTACTTGATGCGACGGCAGATCCGACTTTAGCTAACGATCCATATATCATTAATCAGCAACCCAAGAGTATTTTGTGTAACCCGATTTTGCATCAAGGTAAGTTAATAGGTATTTTATATCTAGAAAATAATTTAATAACGGGAGCATTCACGAGCGATCGCGTCACCATCCTCAACATCCTGTGCTCGCAAGCTGCAATTTCCCTACAGAACGCCCGACTGTATCAGCAATCCCAGGAATATGCCCAAAAACTAGAGCTTTACCTTCACGATCTCAAACAGATGCAGTTGCAATTGGTGCAGGGTGAGAAGATGTCTGCACTCGGAAATTTAGTCGCAGGGGTAGCCCACGAAATTAACAATCCCGTAGGTTTTATTGCCGGCAATTTACAGCCAGCTCAAGAATATGTACAAGATTTGTTCGAGCTAATCGATGTATATCAAGATAGTTTTCCCAAGCCAGGAGCTAAAGTTGAAGAAAAAATTGAGGATATAGACTTGGAGTATTTGCGAGAAGATTTACCGAAATTGATTGGCTCGATGCAGGAGGGAGTCGATCGCATCCGCAATATCAGTACGAGTTTGAGAACGTTTTCCAGGGCAGATAGCGATCGACCAATTGCTTTCAATATTCACGACGGACTAGAGAGCACTCTGCTGATTCTCAAGCACCGTTTAAAAGCCAGCGAGTTCCGCCCTGCCATTGAAGTTGTAAAAGAGTATGGTAACTTGCCCCTAGTGAAATGCTTTCCCGGACAGTTAAACCAGGTATTTATGAATGTACTGGCCAATGCCATTGATGCTCTAGAGGAGTCAAATAAGGAGCGGAGTTTTAGTGAAATTAAAGCCCGACCCAACCAAATTACGGTTCAAACTGCTCTGAGCGAATCCAACAATCAGGTTTTGATTCGCATTAAGGATAATGGAGTGGGGATGTCGAACGAAATCAAGGAAAACATCTTTAACCACTTATTCACAACCAAGTCTGTGGGTCAAGGAACTGGATTAGGATTGTCTATAGCCCGCCAAATTGTGGTGGAAAAACATGGAGGTACGTTACTTGTGAATTCCTCCATCGGAGAGGGTTCGGAGTTTGTGATTTGTATTCCGGGGTGAGCAGTTGCTAGTAGGTCTTTAGGGCAATTAGCGCCGCTTAGTAAGAAGAAACATACGGATATTCCGGGTTTCTAGATCCCCATGCGTTTAGGAATGAAATTGTGAGTTGTAAGCTGTGAAACGTAATTTTTCCTATTGGCGTCCAATATTGTCAGCCTCGATTTTACCCGTACTGGCGATCGCCCCGTCTTTGCTCTGGAATCAACCCGGAATAGCACAAGAGGGGGAGAGGGCTGGGTTGATTGATGCTTCGAGAGCCCGCCAGGAAATGAATTCCCTGGCTGATAGCGAAAGTCGGTTAAAACTGAGATGTTGCAGCATTGTCAATAAGCCTTTTATGAACAGGCAAGATGCCCGTTCCACAAGAAAATCTACTCTTCGCTTCACAGGCATCTTGCCTGTTCTTGAGAATGGTGCAAGATGTGAGTTAAAACCGACTGAAATATTGAGCGATACTTCTGTTGAGAAAACTTCAGCTATGAGACAGGGGTTGAAACCCCTGTCGGACTATAGGCTTTTGGCTCAATCTGTACCGCCCTCTTCGATAATTAGGCAAGGTCGCCAAGTGTCTCTAAACGGCCGCATTCTCCCTCTAAGTTGGACTCAGCAGGCGGAAAACAGCACTTCTGCGAATTTCCGAACTTGGATTGCTGATGTTGGATTGATGCAAAGTGCGGGAGTGGATTTGCTCAACAGCGCCGACAGTGCCAAACAACCGGTGCAGTGGTTTTCGGTATCTTTAACTGACGCTCAAAGCTTAGCAGCGCGGGCAACGGGGCCCTATCGTTACTTAGATGTTACCGATTTTGCTAGACTTGCGGGCTGGCAGATATCTGTTGATGGGAATATTCTAAAAATTACTTCTCAAACTGCAAGTGTTACCGGAATTCGGCAAGCAGAAATAGAATCGGGCGATCGCATTGTTGTAGATCTCGATCGACCAACTCCGTGGCAAGTCAACTTTGTCGATAAACCAAGCCCGTCGCCGACACCCGCACCCAACCCCCCCGACGACCCCACAAAGCCCGCTATCCCACTGCCAAACCTCCGCACAGCGCCAAACCTCGAAACACCAGACGACCCGACCAAACCCGCCCTGCCGCTGCAAATAACGCCCGCAGCGCCGATCGCCGGTCAAGAATGGTCGATCGCGATCGATGCCAAAATCGATCCCGTCTTACTTCAGGACACTTTTCAAACCAGCAAACAATTGCTATCACTAAAAGTCGAACCTGACGGCGCTCAAACCCGAGTCAAAGTGACGATTCCTTTAGGTTGGCGGCCGCAAGTTTTCAGCCTGGGAAATCCCAATCGATTAGTGATCGACATTCGACCAGATTCGTTAGTAGAAAAAAACATTGTTTGGGCTCCCGGTGTGCAGTGGCGGCAGCAGTATCAAAATTTAGGAACGGCTCGTTTTCCAGTAGTTTGGCTAGAAGTGAATCCGCGTCAATCCGGTGTAAAACTTCGACCAATTCTCAGCAATCCGCCTGCCGTTCAAGGAACTGCACCTTTATTGCAAACAGCAGAAGTGTCGGGTGCGGCTGCGGCGATTAATGCAGGGTTTTTCAATCGGATAAATCGCTTAGCTTTAGGGGCAATTCGGCGCGACAATAAATGGCTTTCCGGGCCGATATTGAACCGGGGGGCGATCGCCTGGAACGATGGGGGAGAATTTGCGATCGATCGTTTAACTTTGCAAGAAACTGTAATAACTCCGGCAAATCAAACTTTGCCAGTTTCTCATCTCAATAGTGCCTACGTACAACCGGGAATCGGTCGCTACAATTCTGATTGGGGAACAACTTATACTCCGTTGTCTGGCAATGAAATAGTTGTGACAGTTGCGGACGATAGAGTTGTCAGCCAATCCCCCGGAGGTGCGGCGGGAACAATAACTTTTCCCATTCCAGCTAACGGTTATATTTTGGTTTTACGTTCCGATGTTTTCCCTGCATCTGAACTATCCATCGGCACTTTATTGCGTTTAGAAACTAACACTTTTCCTGCTGATTTCAACCGTTTTCCGTACATTCTCGGCGGCGGGCCGGTGTTGGTACAAAACAGTCGAGTTGTGCTGGATGCGAAGGCGGAAGGGTTTAGCGATGCCTATGTTAGGCAGACAGCAATTAGAAGTGCGATCGGGCGAACTGCTGCGGGGAATTTGCTGATTGTAGCCGTGCACAATCGCGCGGGCGGGGCGGGGCCAAATTTTGCAGAACTGGCGCAGATATTGCAGCAAATGGGTGCTGTGGAGGCTTTAAATTTGGATGGGGGAAGTTCGACGAGTTTGTATTTGGGAGGTAGTTTGCTCGATCGGCCTCCGTCAACGGCTGCGAGAGTTCATAATGCGATCGGTATTTTCATTCAACCATAAACCGTACCACCACCGAACAAACTCAAAAAACTCTTAGCCCCCCCTTAGCAAGGGGGGGTTGGGGGGGTTAAAGAACCAAAAGACCAACAAAAAAATCCTATATAACAATGACAATGCTCTACAACATAACCTCAGAAAAATTCAAGCGACAGAAGCTTCGCACAGAAATGACAGAAGCTGAAAAGCGACTATGGGAACACATTAGAAACAGACGGCTTGAAAATTGTAAATTTCGCAGACAATATAGTGTAGCAGCATTTGTGCTAGATTTCTACTCACAGGAAATCAAGTTAGCACTAGAAGTTGATGGTGACAGCCATTTTGTGGAGGGCGCTGTAGAATATGATGCAGAAAGGCAGGCCTTTATTGAGTCGGCCAGAATTAAATTTTTGAGGTTTACTAATGAGGATGTTTATCATAATTTGGATGGGGTTTTAGATGTTATTGTAGAGGGGATTAAATCGCTAAGAACTTCTGGTGTTTTACCCCCCCCAGCCCCCCCTTGCTAAGGGGGGGAGTAAGAGTTAGAAAGGTAGATTAGATTAAATCGTTGAGAACATCGGGTATTTTACCCCCCCAGCCCCCCCTTGCTAAGGGGGGGAGTAAGAGTTAGCCCCTTGCTAAGGGGGGGAGTAAGAGTTAGCCCCTTGCTAAGGGGGGGAGTAAAATTTTCTATAATCCCAAATCGAGCGGCTTGTTTGTATGTGATGATAACGGGATATTTCCCGCGAAATTTGCAGGGTCAAGACCAGTTTTTGACGGTTTTACAAAATGATGGGGTTCCTGTGGACGATCGCACTTCTGCTATTCCTCAACCGCTAGCCACAGTTATCGATCGCGCTTTAATTGACAATCCTGAAATTTATTATAAAAGTGCAGCGGAATTTAAACAAGCCCTATTCAATATTAGATCGTAAATTATGGTTCGACTAGCAATAGGTTTTCAGAAACCCGGTTTATTCAAGAAACCGGGTTTCTTGGTATTCTCAATCTGCCATCACAGACAACACATACTCTCCTTGATTTACTGACTGATTTGTCGAAACATCAAAAATGAAAACATCCGACTCAGCACAAACATCAACCAAACTCGGAAATTCCCCATTCTTATTAAAGCTGAGAATTTGATAAAGCCGATCGCCCTTTTTGACATAACTACCCAATTGCACTCGATTTTGAATCATTCCGCCTGCTGGCGCGTAGTATTTGTTAACCGAATTTTTGGGGGTGAAAATAACTTGATGCGCCGCAGTTTCCGGGAGAGGAAATCCATCAATTTTCAATAAACCCTTACTTGCTAAGTAATTTTTGATGCCCCGCAAGCCATTCGCCACCGACTCGGGATTCATTTCCATCCCCGAACCTAATTCTAAAGTCCAAGCTTCCACGTCAAATTTAATCGCACTTCCCAACTCGGCCAAAATCTTCTCCAAAGCCAGCCAAGGCTTGATAAACGCCTCGTCAAAAGCATCGCCATCGTACTCGTCAAACAAGATTGTGCGATCGAGCAAAAAAGCTTTTGCACTCTCCTCGCGGGAATTAAAACAGTAAAGGTAATCTAAACTTTGATTCGTAGAACTGTGCAAATCCAGCACATAGTCAGCATCCAAACACAAAGATTGTAGCTGATATCGGTAAAGTTCGCTGTAGGGGCGGCAACTAGGAGCGTTAATTTTTGCCAACTCTTTGGCAAAACTCAAAGCAATCGCTTTTCTGTAATTAACTTTGACAGTATCGGCATCGAGATGAATGTGAGAATTAGCAAAACCCAGAATATCTTCCCCTTGTTTTTCAAAATCCCAGAAAATTCGGTTCCAATTTACCCCATCATAAAGATTGTACCGACCAGGGGAAAAATGGTGCGATCGCTGACTCACACCCACAGGATTGCAAACAGGAACTAGCCAAATTTCGCCGCTTAACTGGCTGCTGTCCAAAGACCTTAAAAACTCAATTAATTGGTAAATCACCGCATTACCGCTAATCTCAGCACCGTGGAGGTTAGATTGGAGATAAGCTTTTTTGCCGGGAATCGCACCTTGGAACTGATAGACTTGCAGTGAAAGCCGATCGCCCGAAGCAAGCTGCACCACAGGAATAGTCGAAATAACTGGAATCATAGAGAAGGAAGAAGGAAGAAGGAAGAAGGAAGAAGGAAGAAGGAAGAGGGAAGAAGGAAGAAGGAAGAAGGAAGAAGGAAGAGGGAAGTTCGGCAACGGATTATGTAACGGATGTAACGGATGTCAGGAAGAGGGAAGAAGGAAGAAGGAAGAAGGAAGAAGGCACAATTTTTTTTATTTCTTCTGCCAACTGCCAACTGCCAACTGCCAACTGCCAACTGCCAACTGCCAACTGCCAACTGCCAACAGACTTATTCCTTCATAGCCGATTTGCTGACGAAGGTCTAAAATCAATACAGTCCTCTGCTGACTTGCTTTCAGCAAGATTTAAGCATACTTACCCTGAAACCTTATAATAATCCTTGTGCCAGACACTGCCCAGAACCGCCCAGAGCTGGATCTGAAGACCATATTTCCCTTCGAGCTAGATAACTTTCAGAGAGAGGCGATCGCCGCCCTCGATGCAGGTAAATCCGTTGTCGTGTGCGCTCCCACAGGCTCTGGGAAAACGTTAATCGGGGAATACGCCATCCATCAAGCACTCGATCGGGGGCGGCGCGTCTTCTACACCACTCCCCTCAAAGCTCTGTCCAACCAAAAGCTGCGCGACTTCCGCAATCAATTTGGAGACGACAACGTAGGTTTGCTCACCGGCGACATCTCCGTCAATCGAGATGCGCCGATTTTGGTGATGACTACCGAAATATTTCGGAATATGCTCTACGGTACGCCTATAGGAGAAGTCGGTACTTCCCTCACCGGAGTCGAAACCGTGGTGCTCGACGAGTGTCACTACATGAACGATCGCCAGCGCGGTACCGTCTGGGAAGAATCCATCATCTACTGTTCGAGCGAAATTCAACTGCTCGCCCTCTCAGCAACCGTTGCCAATAGCGAGCAACTCACAGACTGGATTAACAAAGTCCACGGGCCCACAGAGCTCGTCTACTCAGACTTTCGGCCAGTGCCGCTGCAATTCCACTTCGCCAACCAAAAAGGGATATTTCCCCTGCTAGACGAGACCGGCAAAAGAGTTAATGTCCGGTTAGTCCCCAAAAAGAAGCAGCAAAAAGTAGAAAGAGGCAGCATCCCCACTCCGAGTTTGACCGATGTTTTGGCCCGGTTGGACGATCGAGATATGCTACCAGCAATTTACTTCATCTTCAGCCGTCGCGGGTGCGACCAAGCAGTCGCAGAAGTCGGCAATTTCTCCCTGGTTAACGAAGCCGAAACAGCCGAACTCAAACGCATCATTGACGATTTTTTACAGCGAAACCCAGAAGCAGAACGCTTCGGTCAAAAAGAAGCACTTTTAAAAGGCATCGCCGCCCACCACGCAGGTATTTTGCCCGCTTGGAAAGGTTTAGTAGAAGAACTCTTTGGCAGAGGTTTGATTAAAGTCGTATTTGCCACCGAAACCCTAGCAGCCGGGATTAATATGCCCGCCCGCACCACAGTCATTTCCACCCTGTCCAAGCGCACCGACAAGGGACACCGACTGCTAAACGCTTCAGAATTCCTGCAAATGGCCGGTCGGGCGGGTCGGCGGGGGATGGACGAGCTCGGGCACGTAGTCGCAGTTCAGACGCGCTTTGAAGGCGCAAAAGAAGCCTCTTATTTGGCAACAGCCAAAGCCGACCCCCTCGCCAGTCAGTTTACTCCCAGCTACGGCATGGTGCTGAATTTGCTGCAAACTCACACTCTCGACGAAGCTCAAGAGTTGGTAGAGCGGAGTTTTGGTCAATACCTGTCTACCTTGTACTTGCAGCCGCAGCAAGCAGAATTAGACCGATTGCAAACAGAATTGGCGGTGCTGGAAGAGTCCCTGGCGGCCGGAGGAAATGTCTCCACCCTGGAAAAAGAGCTCGCCCATTACGAAAAATTGCAGGGAAGACTCAAAGAAGACAAACGTTTGCTGAAAACTTTATTGCAGCAAGCTGAAGAAGCGCGATTTAAGGAAATGTCCGTAGCTGTGGCTTTTGCAGTGCTCGGCACGGTTCTGAGTCTCAAAGGTAAGCACGTTCCGACAGCCAAACGATCGCACACAACTCCTGTACCCGCCGTATTGGTTGCCAAAATCGCAGGTTCCGGCCAAGCTCCAAATTTGGTGTGCTTGGGCAAAGATAACCGCTGGTATATCGTCGCCATTAGCGATGTCGCTACCCTGCACGCCGAATTACCCCGCTTGAGCGTTGCAGATACCTTGAACCCGCCGTCGGAAATGCCCCTGAGACTCGGCCAGTGCCGCTTGGCAAATGAAGAAACTGCTTCAATTGCTGCATCGATCCCAGAATTGCCGACACCGGAACCGAGCCCAGAGGCGATCGAGCAACAGCAGAAAATCGCAGCCCTAGAAGCTCAGCTAGAAATTCACCCGGTTCTAGAATGGGGCAATCCTGGTACTTTGCTCAAACGCCAGCGCCGCCGGGAAGAATTGAAAAAAGAAATCCGCAAAAGCGAACAAGAGTTAGAAAAGCAGCGAGCTCGCTACTGGGAGCAATTTCTCAACTTAATCGACATCTTGCTGAATTTCGGCTGCTTGGAAAAAGTAGTTTCGGCAACTGGAAACCGAGATGAATCCTCCGACAGGTTGGTGCCCACAATCTTGGGCCAAGCTTGCGCCGCCATTCGGGGCGATAACGAACTGTGGCTGGGTTTGTCGCTGATGTCTGCGGAGTTTGACGAACTCGACCCCCACCACCTAGCTGCTGCTTGCGCGGCCTTAGTTACAGAAGTTTCCAGGCCCGACAGTTGGACTCACTACTCGCTGTCGCCTGAAGTTTTAGCACCTTTGGACAATCTGCAAAAAGGCTTGCGCCGCCGGTTGTTTCAAGTTCAGTACCGCCACGAAGCTGCGATCCCGATTTGGCTGGAACGGGATTTAGTGACTTTGGTCGAACAGTGGGCTCTAGGCGTTGAATGGCTGGAACTGATTAGCCATACGAGTTTGGATGAAGGGGATGTGGTGCGGATTTTGCGCCGGACTTTGGATTTCTTGTCTCAGATTCCTCATGTTCCTCATGTTTCGGATTCTTTGCGGAGGAATGCTTGTCGGGCGATGCAGTTAATTGATAGATTTCCGGTGAATGAAGCTGCAACTTAGAAAAGTGTTGACAGTTGACAGTTGACAGTTGACAGTTGGCTGTTGACAGTTGACTGTTGGCTGTAAGCTGTGCGGCATCTAAATTGTATTTGGGGTTTTTCAACCCAAATGCACCTAGGTTTTAATCTAAAATCGTTTCCGGTTACATCGGTATTGTTCAAATTTCCAAACAGTCACCTGTCAACTGTCATGAGGAATAGACCAAGATTTAAATCCCAAATCTAAAATCTAAAATCTAAAATCTAAAATCTAAAATCTAAAATCGCTCGATCGCTCTTAATTGTTATTGAATTTTTCTTTAGTGGTGTGGTGAGTAATTCTCATATTTATGCAACAAATCAATAAGCCTCATCAAATGCCTGATGCCTGCTCCCAGGTTCAAAAAATTCGCTTTTTCACTTTCTTGCAAAGAGTCTTAATTGGAACTCTAGCTAGTACGTTACTCAATCTCTTCATCCTATTTCCCTCTCCGAGTTTCGCAGAAGTAGTTCTGGGCGTTGTTCGCAGTTCCGAGAATTCTCCCGACTGGGTGAAGATTACCACGCGCCTCTGGGAAAGCGGCATTGCTTACAAACCAATCAATCTCGAAGAAATCAAAAATGCGGCGGATTTAGCAGGCGTTAACGTGCTGTTTTTGCCCAACATTGAAACTTTGACTCCGGCACAAATTAAAGTTTTAGAAGCTTGGGCCTCCCAGGGCGGTCGCTTGATTGCTTCGGGGCCCGTCGGCCGGAGTTCCCCGGCCTTGGTGCGCCAGTCTTTGCGATCGCTCCTCGGGGCCTATTGGGCTTTTCCGTTAACCCAACCGGCGACCCCGCAACCGCGCAGCCGCTGTCGGGATCTGGCTTGCACTACTTCTAGCAGTTGGGTGCCACCAGAACAAAAAAATGCCTCAGTCCAAGGCGGTGTCTTGATTCCGGCTGATGCAAACAGTCAAACTATTGCTACTTGGAAAGATAGTTCCGGTTCCTCCGCAGCCATCGCCACGGACCGCGCTACATATCTCGGCTGGCGCTGGGGTAGCGACGGTTCGGCAAATGTAGATAAGGCTTGGCTGCAAGCCTCGATCGCCCGCTGGGGAGGCACAATCGCTTCGCAGCCTGTAGCGCCGCCCACTGCTGCCGCGACCCCGCTACCAAATCCCCCCTCCAGAGTCACTAGAAACACGCCTAGTTCGCCGCGCAGTACCCCGCTGAGCGGAGTTTCTCCCTCGGGTGCGCTTCCCGATCCAGTACCTGCAACTTTTACAGACCCTTCCGATCAGTCTGCGCCGGCGGGTTTGGACGTGCAGGCAAATTCCAATAAGCCGATCGTCAGCATTGAAGCCTATTTGATGCGCCAAGAACTCACCAACCTCCTTGGCAGGTTTGAAAGCGCCTTGACAGCAGCTAATTCAGCCAATACCGCCGTCAATCTCAATGCTGCTACCCCCCCTCAACTGGTGGCTGCAAGCAACAGTGCCGGCGGCCCGGCAGCCAGCCGCCCGCCTGTTCTGCAAGGGGCAACGGCGCGGGCGATCGCCCAAGCGCGGCAGGTTTTACAAACTTTTGACCAACTGCTGCAAGAGCAAAACTATGCGGAGGCTAGAAAGCAGTGGGTGGAAGCGCGACAGTTGCTGTGGCAAAATTACCCGAAGGAAGGGCAGCGGGTTGGGGCTGAAATTCGGGCGGTTTGGCTCGATCGCGGTACGATCGTCGCAGCGCGATCTGAACAGGGTTTGGCGGCAGTGTTCGATCGGCTCGCCGCCGCCGGTATCAATACTGTTTTCTTTGAAACTTTGAATGCCGGATATACGATTTATCCGAGTCAAGTTGCACCGCAACAAAATCCCCTGACTGTTGGCTGGGATCCGCTGGCATCTGCGGTTAAATTAGCCCACGAGCGAGGCATGGAACTGCACGCTTGGGTTTGGGTTTTTGCCACAGGAAATAAGCGCCACAATACTTTAATTGGCCAGCCTAGTTCTTATCCCGGGCCGGTGCTTTCCGCTCATCCACAGTGGGCAAATATTGACAATAAAGGACGCACGCAACATCCTAACGACGGTAAATTTTATCTCGATCCAGCTAACCCGGAAGCGCGGAATTATGTGCTGCAAATTGTCAGCGAAATTGCCAACAACTACAAAGTAGATGGGGTACAATTAGACTATATTCGCTATCCTTTTCAAGATGACAATGCGAATTTTACTTACGGTTACGGTATTGCGGCAAGGCAGCAATTTAGGCAGTTGACTGGTGCAGATCCGGTGAATATTTCCCCCAGGGACGGCAGTTTGTGGCGGCAGTGGGTTGAGTTTAAAACTAATCAAATTAATACTTTTGTAGCTGAAGTTTCTCAGCTTTTGCGGCAGAATTATCCGCGCACAATTCTGTCGGTGGCGGTGTTCCCGCACCCGGAAAGTCAGCGGATTTACAAAATTCAGCAAAATTGGGAAGTTTGGGCTCGTCAGGGCATTGTAGATTTGATTGTGCCGATGACTTATGCTTTGGATACGAACCGACTTCAGCGCATCACCGAACCGCTGGTAAAGGAACAAATTCTCGGTTCGGCTTTGATTTCTCCGTCGGTTAAGTTATTGACTCTCCCGGAAGTTGTGGCGATCGACCAAATTCAAGCTTTGCGCGATTTGCCGACTGGGGGCTATGCTATTTTTGCGGTAGAAAGTATCAGCAGCGCGATGCAGGGGTTTTTTAACCGCACTCAAGGCCGGCCGGTGCGTTCCACTTCTGCTGCGGAGCCGATTCCTTACCGGCAGCCGTTTGCGGCGGCGGCTTCGCGGTATACTGCTCTCAAGCAGGAATGGAGTTTTTTGTTGGCTAACAATCAGTTGCGGGTGTCGGAATCTGAACTGAAAGTTTTGGAAAGTCGATCGGATGAATTGGCGCAAGCTTTGAGCAAATTGGCGGCAAATCCTTCAACGGAAAGTTTAGCAACTGCTAAAAGATTGTTAAGAAGTTTTCAATCTCAATTTCAATCTTCGATGCGCTTGCATTCTGCAGAAAATAGCTATCAAGTTCAAACTTGGCAAAATCGTTTGGAGAGTTTGGATATGCTGTTACGTTACGGCGAAAGGATGGAGTTGAATCGCAGGTAAATGCAGGTTTTTATGGTGCGCGCGGCTGTAGATAGGGCGATCGTACTCTCCCTTTCCGCAGAAATACGCTATAGTAATTTAAATTCATACCTGTACTGTTGTCAGTAACTTACAATCCCAGTCCTGCGCTCATAGTAATTTCCATTGCCTGGAATAAGTAGGCGGTGTACACGATAAAGCACTTTTCAGGGAAGCGCTTTATCATGTCCGCTCGAACAACCACAATAGACTTGAATTGCAGGTATGCGCTCTCCTATCTTGAAATGCCTCTGCGTTGCATCTGCGTTGGATCTGCGCTTTATTTTTCAATACAAAAAATTTATGCAATAAGCCTAATAAACTTGGGCGATGAACCCGGTTTCTACGAAAAAATTCTGGTTAAATAACGAGAAATCCAGCAGAAATAAACCGGGTTTCTGAGGTCACGCACTCCAAACAAATAAACCTCGCATTTTAACACTTATCAATTACCAATTACTAATTACAAATTACGATTACAAATCTGTACCTCACTCACTTGATAATTGCATAGAATGAATATGTTTCCTACACCGCTCAATCGCTTTGTTACCAGAATTATCGGCAAAGTTCCATTACAAACTGTGCTAGTAGTTCCTTTTTTAGTGCAAATTGTCGGCATCGTAGGAGTTGTAGGTTGGCTGTCGTTCCAAAACGGTCAGCGGGCGGTCAACGATGTTGCCGCTCAGTTGCGGGGAGAAATTAGCGATCGCATCAAAGACCGTATTGAAAATTATATGTCAATTCCCCACATAGTCAATCACCTGAACGTTCAAGGTATAAAAGTGGGGCAGTTGAGCCTAGAAGACAAACAAAAACTAGAACTTCATTTCCTCGAACAAATTCAATATTTTGATTCGATCAGCATCATTTACACAGCCACAGAAAATGGAGACCACTCGGGAGCAATCCGCACTAAAGATCGGACTTTGATATCGGCTGCTGACAGCTCTACTGGCAATAAATTAGCTCGATATACTGCTGACTCTCAGGGAAAGCGCGTTCAATTAGTGGAAATTTCACCCGATATTTACGACCCGCGAGTTCGCCCTTGGTACATAGCAGCAGTAGCGGCAAAAAAACCTATTTGGAGTCAAATTTATACAGATTTTTTGACTAGGGAACTGGCAATTACTGCTGCTTTGCCTATCTACGATGACGCTGGCAAACTGTTAGGAGTAGCTGGCAGCGATTTGCTGTTTTCCCGAATCAAAGAATTTCTCGTCAACCTCAAAATTGGCAAGTCGGGGCAAACTTTTGTGATGGAGCGATCGGGGATGTTAATCGCCACTTCAACGGCGAGTCAAGAATTCGTGGTGGAAGGTAAAGAAACAAGACGCATCAAAGCTTCAAAAAGCGAGAATCCGGTAATTCGCCAAACCGCACAGTATTTAGAGAAATCCTACGAGAACTTAGCTAAAATTTCTAATTCTCAACAGCTTAGTTTTGATGTTGACGGCAAGAAAAATTTTATTCAGGTAGCTCCTTTTAAAGACGAGCGAGGGTTGGATTGGCTGATTGTAGTAGTTGTACCCGAGTCCGATTTTATGGAGCAAATTAACCTCAACACGCGCACGACTTTTTTGTTGTCGGTTGCAGCTTTGATTGGGGCGGCAATTCTGGGAATTTTTACTGCTAAATGGGTAGTTCAGCCGATTTTAAAATTGAATGCGGCGGCGAAAGCTTTGGCGCGGAATGAATGGGATACAAAGCTCACTCTGAGTCGCGAAGATGAACTCGGAGAACTTGCTGCTGCTTTTAACAGCATGGCAGAGCAATTGCAGCATTCATTTACTTCCCTATCGGAAAGCGAAAGCCGAGTCAAACAATTTCTCGATGCAGTACCGCTAGGCATTTTTATTGCAGAGCCAAACGGTCAACCTCACTACATTAACCCTACAGGAGAGAAACTTTTATCTCAAGGAATTGTGCCAGCAGATGCCGAAAGCTTGCGCCAATTATACCGAGTTTATTTAGCTGGAACTCAGGAAATTTACCCGGCGGAACGCGACCCTATTTTAAATGCTTTGCAGGGCAAAAGTGTCACTGTTGATGACATTGAAATCTCCTCCAATAACAAAACTGTTCCCCTGCAAATTTGGGGAACTCCTATTTACGACGCTCAAGGAAATATTATTTATGGAATGTGCGCTTTTCAAGATATTACAAAACGCAAACTAGCGGAGAAAGTATTAAGGGAATACAACCACAATTTAGCAGTGCAAGTTGCAGAACGCACCGCCGATCTTGCCAAAGCAAAAGAAAAATTTTCTAAAGCTTTTCGTTCTAGTCCGAATGCGATTACGATCACGAGAATCTGTGATGGCTGCCACCTAGAAGTTAATGAAAGTTTTTGCCGGATGATGGGCTACAGTCAGGAAGAAATTATCGGTAAAACAGCGGTGCAGCTCAATTTCTGGGCGAGTTTGGGAGAGCGCGATCGCATGATTCAAATGTTAAAAGACAAGACGGCAATTCACAATTACGAACTGAGGTTTCGCAATAGAAAGGGTACAGAAAGGACGGCGCTGCTGTCGATAGAAACCATCGATATTGACGGAGAAGCTTGTTTTTTGTCGATTTCTAGCGATATTACCGATCGCCAACAAGCAGAAACTGCCCTCCGGGAAGCAGAAGAAAAGTACCGCAACATTTATGAAAATGCTTTGAATGGAATTTTTCAAACTGCTAGTGACGGGAAATACATCAGTGCTAACCCCGGCTTAGCTCAGCTTTACGGTTACGAATCGCCCGCAGAATTAATAGCAGCACAGCCCAATTTCAAGAACCAGCTTTACGTGAAGCCCAACCGCCGCGACGAATTTACAGCGCTGATCGACGAGTACGGGATACTATCAAACTTTGAATCGGAAATTTACCGCAAAGATGGCAGCATAATCTGGATTTCCGAAAATTGTCGCGCTGTCTGCGATGAAGCAGGAAATTTACTTTACTACGAAGGTTTTATTAAAGACATTACTGATAACAAACAAGCGGAAATCAAAATGCAGCAGGCGAAAGAAGCGGCGGAAGCAGCAAACAAAGCTAAGAGTACGTTTCTCGCCAATATGAGCCACGAATTGCGATCGCCCTTGAACGCGGTCATCGGCTTTGCTCAAGTCATGATGCGCAGTAAAACTCTATCTCCTGAAAATCAAGAAGATGTCGCAATTATCCTGCGCAGCGGCGAACATTTGCTGGCTTTAATTAACCAAGTTTTAGATTTGTCAAAAATCGAAGCTGGACGCACTACTCTCTATGAAAAAAACTTCGATTTGTACAGGCTGCTCGACGATTTAGAAGATATGTTTGCTCTCAAATCTGAGGAAAAAGGCTTGCAATTAGTGTTCGAGCGAGGCGCGGAAGTACCCCATTACATTTGTACCGATGAAGTGAAATTGCGCCAAGTCTTAATTAATTTGCTCAACAATGCAATTAAATTCACTTCACAAGGCGGAGTCTCGGTGCAAATCAAAGGAGGAAGGCGGGGTGTAGACCAAAATAGCCGCGATCGATTGCCCGATCGCTACTCGCTACATTTTGAAGTTCAAGATACCGGTGCAGGCATTGCTCCTGATGAAATCCATCAGTTGTTTGAAGCATTCGTGCAGACAAAAACAGGTAAAGATTCTCAGGAAGGAACGGGTTTAGGTTTAGCGATTAGCCGCCAGTTCGTGCAATTAATGGGAGGTGAAATTACTGTTGCCAGCAACCTCGGAAAGGGTGCAGTATTTCAGTTTGATATCCAAGTTCATCTGGTTGAAGCTGGTGATATTGAAAGCAAAAAAACTCAACGTCGAGTGGTTGCCCTCGAACCGAATCAGCCAAGTTATCGCTTGCTAATTGTGGACGACAAACCTTTGAACCGCCAACTGTTGGTAAAACTTCTCAGTCCACTAGGGTTTGAGTTAAGAGAAGCTAATAACGGTAAAGAAGCGGTGGATATTTTTATGGAGTGGGAACCGCATCTGATTTGGATGGACATGAGAATGCCCGTGATGGATGGCTACGAGGCAACGAAACAAATTAAAACTACAACTGGCGGGCAAGCAACGGCGATTGTTGCCTTGACTGCTAGCGTTTTGGAGGAAGAACGGGCGGTGATTCTTTCGGCTGGTTGCGATGATTTTATGCGGAAACCATTCCGAGAGGAGGATATTTTTGTGGCAATGGGAAAACATTTAGGAGTACGCTATATTTATGAAGATCCAAGCGTAGTCAGTGGGGCAAGTATAGGGGAGTCAAGTCAGGAGGTGCTGACACCGGAGGCTTTTGCCTCTCTTTCTCCAGACTGGATAGCCCAATTCAAGCAGAATATTTTGAGTGTGGACATGGACGCGATCGCCAGTTCGATCGCACAAATCCGCACTGTCAACTCCTCTCTTGCGGACACGCTTCAAGATTGCATTAATAATTTTGAATATGACAGAATTCTGAACATAATCGATATCAGTGAGAACCAGTAAATACCCGATGACTTCTACTTTACCGAACACCAATCGAGCTAATATTTTAGTAGTGGACGACACTCCAGAAAACCTGCGGCTGCTGACAGGAATTTTGAGCGAAAAAGGCTATCAAGTTCGCCCGGTTCCCAACGGCAAGCTAGCATTGTCTGCAGCCCAAAAAATACCCCCTGATATAGTGCTGCTGGATATTATGATGCCGGAGATGGACGGTTATGAAGTTTGTCAGCAGCTCAAAGATTCTGAAGTCACAAAAGACGTTCCGGTGATTTTCATCAGTGCAATTAACGACGTGATGGATAAAGTTAAAGCTTTTGGCGTTGGCGGAGTAGACTTTATTACTAAACCGTTTCAGGTTGAAGAAGTTTTAGCGCGAATAGAAACTCATTTAAAAATTTGTTCGCTGCAACAAACTTTGCAAGAAAAAAATCAAGATTTAGCAACTGCGATCCACCAACTGCAAGCCACCCAAGAGCATTTGGTTCAGTCGGAAAAAATGGCAGCCCTGGGACAACTGATTGCCGGCATTGCCCATGAAATCAATACTCCACTGGGCATTATAGGTTCGTCTATTAATAATATAGCTAATTTTGGAGACGAGTTTTTAGAAAAAATGCCTCAAATTTTTCAAAACCTTTCTGAAGAAAGCCAAGCTTATTTTTTAACTTTGCTGTATAGATCTACCCATCAAGAAACTTTATTTACCAGCAAAGAGAAGCGGAAATTCAAGCAGAAGTTGACGGGGGTTCTGATGGCAGAATCTGTTGAAAACCCGGAAGACATTGCCGATACTTTAGTTGACATGGAAATCTACGAAAACATAGAAAACTTGTTGCCACTTTTTAAATTGCCGGATTGGGAAGTAGTTTTAAATACTGCTTACCAGTTTGCTAGCTTTAAAAAAAGTATTAGCTTGATCCAAAGAGCGACAGCGAAGTCTGGCAAAGTAGTATTTGCCTTGAAAACCTACGCTCATTTCGATAGCAAACAAGAAAAAGTCCAGGCGAACTTGCACGACGGCATTGAAACTGTGTTAACGCTTTATCAAAATCAACTTAAACACGGTATAGAAGTAGTTAAAAATTATGGAGATTTACCCAAAATTATGTGCTATCCAGATGACTTAAATCAAGTTTGGACCAATCTCGTTCACAATGCCCTGCAAGCAATGGATTATAAAGGTATTTTGACAATTGAAACTCAGCAGGAAGAGGCAAATATTTTCCTCAAATTTACTGATAACGGCAAAGGCATTCCCCCAGAAGTTATTCCCAAAGTTTTTCAGCCATTTTTTACGACTAAATCTGCGGGCGAAGGTAGCGGTTTGGGATTGGATATTGTGAGAAAAATTGTTGAAAAACACGAAGGCACAATTGCTGTAGCTTCTGTACCGGGGCAGACAACTTTTACAGTATCGCTGCCTATCTATTAAACAAAAATTATCTGTAGGGGTCTGATTCCCGGTGAAACTCGTTGCTGTCTCCCTGACAAAGACAAGATTTAGGGCGATAAACCGAGTTTCTGTTCGGAAGTCCTATTAAAATAATACCACTTTTAAAAAAATGTAACTCTAGGCAAGTTCCCAACCCTTATGAAATTAGTCGTTCCGCATCTCAAACCTCAAATCTCAAATCTCAAATGGTATAAGATAGGGGACATATCTCGTGCATCCTCGTCAGAAATCAATAATGTAGAAGCAAGTCATGTCGGTAAACCACTAAAATTAAAGCAGAGAGGAAAAGATGAATAAGCCTGTAATTCTTTGCGTTGACGATGAACCAGATATCTTGAATACTCTCAAGATGCAGCTAAAAAATGAATTTAAAAATGATTACTTTTATGAATTAGCGGAAAGCGGTGATGAAGCTTTAGATTTACTTGAGGATTTTCAAGAAGAAGCTCAGGTAATTGTGGTTGTTTCTGATTGGCTGATGCCCGGAATCAAAGGTGACGAACTTTTAATTAAAGTTCACCAAAAATATCCTAAAATTATTAAGGTGATGTTGACGGGACAAGCTGATGCAGCGGCACTTCAGCGGGCAGTAGAAGAAGCCGATTTATACTGTTGTTTGTACAAGCCGTGGCAAAGCAAAGACTTAATAAAGATTATAAAATCTGGGCTGGCTAAGTTATGAAAAAACCTGTGATTGTTTGTATTGATGATGAACCTGATGTTTTGAACAGTTTAAAGATTGAACTAAAAAAGGCGATCGGCGATCGGTGTATTATTGAAACGGCTGAAGGGGGCGCTGATGCTTTAGAGTTGCTCGCAGATTTGCAGGCGGATGAATACGAGATTGCTTTGGTGCTTTCCGATTATATCATGCCGGATATTAAAGGGGACGAACTGCTGCGAAAAATCCACGAAAACTCGCCGGAGACGCTGACGATTATGCTGACCGGGCAAGCTGATTTGGAAGCTTTGAGCAATGCTATCAAGTATGCTAAATTGTACCGTTATATCCCTAAACCTTGGCAAAATGAGGACTTAAAATTAACGGTAGTAGAAGCAGTTCACAGTTACTTGCAAGACCAAAAGTTAACAGATGAAATCCTGAAACGGCAAGAAGTAAACGAGGAGTTAAAGCTAGTAAATGAGGCCCTGTCTGCGAGTGAAAGCCGCCTGAGGCAATTTTTAGAAGCTTTGCCCGTGGGGGTATCTGTTTATAATCCCGATGGCTCGATCGCCTATTTCAACCAGACAGCGGGGGAATTGCTGGGTGCAGACACTATCTCGGAAAGCACTGCGGAACAATTAGCTGCAACTTATCAACTTTATGTTGCCAATACTGATGAGCTTTACCCGCCGGATAATCTGCCAATTTTGCGCGCACTGAAAGGAGAATTTGTCAAGGTTGACGATGTAGAAATCCGTCAAGATGGAAAAATAATTGCGATCGAGATCAATACCACGCCGATTTTTGACGCTAGCGGAAATGTTGCTTATGCGATCGCAGCTTTTCAAGATATTAGCGATCGCAAACAAGCCGAAAAAATACTAGCAGATTACCAGCGCACCTTAGAAGCTCAAATTGACGAACGCACAGAACAACTGCAACAAGCCGCATTAGCTGCTGAAGCAGCAAACACAGCTAAAAGCACGTTTCTTGCCAATATGAGCCACGAGTTGCGCACCCCTCTCAATTCCATACTCGGCTTTGCGCAAATCATGGAGCCCAGCCCGAATCTTACTCTGGAAAACCGAGAAAATATGAGAATTATTCGCCGTAGTGGCGAACACTTGCTGACCTTGATTAATGAAGTCTTAGACTTGTCAAAAATCGAAGCGGGGCGGATGACGATCGACCCGAAAATTTTCGATCTCTACCGCTTGCTTGACGATTTGCAAGATATGTTTCAACTGCGGGCCCAAAATCAAGAATTGCAGTTGCTTTTCCAGCGCGCTCCTGACGTTCCCCAGTACGTACGAACCGATGATACTAAACTGCGGCAAGTGCTGATTAATCTTCTCAGTAATGCGATTCATTTTACGCAATCAGGCGAAATTATTTTAAAAGTTACAAAGTTAGAGAATTCGGAATTTATTAATTTATTAGAAACTCCCATAGCTTGCTTTGACACCACAATAAGTATTCGGGATTTTTCGAGAACTCGCAGTAATTTTGAAACAGTTGATTTGAAGGAAGAGGCTGAGGATTTAACAGTTCCGGGTTTTTTCCTTCAGTTTAAAATAGAAGATACAGGAGTTGGCATTGCTCCGGAAGAACTGGACAATATTTTTAAGGCATTTGTGCAAACAGCTTCCGGTCAAAAAAATCATAAAGGCACGGGTTTAGGATTAAATATAAGCCGTCAATTTGTCCGCCTGATGGGAGGAGAAATCGTCGTAGAGAGTCAACTGGAACTCGGCACTACTTTTAAATTTGAAATTCCAGTCGATGCGGTTTATGATGCTGATATTCCAGCCCTGCAAATTAACCGCGAAGTTACTGGGTTGGAACCTAATCAACCGTGCTACCGGATTTTAATTGTGGACGATCGCGAAGACAACCGCCAACTTTTAGTCAAAATGCTTTCTCCCTTGGGTTTCGGGCTGCAACAAGCAACCAACGGCCGCGAAGCAATAGAAATGTGGGAAAATTGGCACCCGCACTTAATTTTGATGGATGTGCGAATGCCAGTGATGGACGGCTACGAAGCTACTAAAAAAATTAAGGCGAGTATACAGCAGAGAGAGCAAGAGCAGCAAAAAAATGGGGAAATGAATATTTCCGATCCTGAATCCCCAATTCCCAAGATTATTGCTTTGACAGCTAGTACAATTGAAGGAAGGCGATCGTTTGCTTTATTGGTCGGCTGCGACGATTTTATTAGCAAACCTTTCTGCAAAAAAGATATATTTGATACCCTCAACAAGCATTTGGGGGTGAAGTATGTCTACTCTAACTCAACGGACTTTATCTCAACAGGCGATCGAAATAATCTATCTGCTTCCCCCTCTAATGCTGAGCTTGCTTGTTTGCCCAAACTTCCCGCAGAATGGATAAACAACATTAAGCAGGTAATCCGCAGTGCTGATTTTGACTTAATTTCCAGGACAATCGAGGGAATAAGGGATGCTCATCCTGAATTTGCCGAAATCCTCCAGGGTCATCTCGATAATTTTGATTACCAGAAAATTTTCAATGTAATTACCGAGACGGAGGAATCAGATAATGCAGATCGAGGCGGAACAAACTGAAAACTATCAAGCAGATATTTTAGTAGTTGACGATACGCCAGATAATCTGCGTTTGTTGATTAGAATTCTGCAAAAAAACGGCTATAAAGTTCGACCTGTTACTAATGGTTTTTCTGCCCTAGATGCGATTGAATCTAGCGCACCAGATTTGATTTTACTAGATATTATGATGCCGGATATTGACGGCTACGAACTCTGTCAAAAACTGAAATCAGACCCGCAATATAGGGAAATTCCGATCATTTTTCTCAGCGCGCTAGAAGAAGGAATAAATAAGGCAAAAGCTTTTGAAGTCGGCGGAGCAGATTATATCACAAAACCTTTTCAGGTGAAAGAAGTATTGGCGCGAGTGAGCAATCAACTTACTGTGCGTTTATTGCAAATGCAATTGCAAGAAAAAAATCAAAAATTGACCGATCAAAACTTCCAGTTGCACCAGGAAATCGCTGAGCGCCGCCAGGTTGAAATGGAAACGAGATTGCTGCTGAAGGCTACTCAAGCTATTAGCAAATCTGAGGATTTTGAGTCTGCTATAGATGTGATTTTAGGTTTAATTTGCCAAACTATTGAATGGAATCTGGGCGAAGCTTGGATTCCTTGCAGTGACGGCTTTTTAAAATGCGCTACAGGCAGGTACATCAGCGACTTGAGTTTTGCCGAATTCCGACAAAAAAGTTGGCAGTTAATTTTTGCTCCCGGTGTGGGACTCCCGGGGAGGATTTGGCAGTCGCAGCAGTGTGAATGGATCGAGGATGTTTCTACTGCACCGGAACAAGTTTTTTTGCGATCGGAAATCGCGGTGAATGTGGGATTAAAAGCGGCTTTTGGAGTGCCGATTTTGGCGGACAACCAAGTGTTAGCTATTTTGATTTTTTATCGCGAGAAAGTTCTGAAAGGTCAGCCGCGGTTGTTGGAATTAGTGAGCGCGGTTGCTACGCAGCTCGGTTCGCTGATTCAGCGGAAACAAGCTGAGGCAGCGCTGAAATTGCAGCAAGAGCAAACAGAGAAATTGCTGCTGAATATTTTACCGAAACCTATTGCCGAGCGCTTGCAAAAAGAGCGAAAGTTGATAGCAGATCATTTTGATGAGGTGAGCGTATTGTTTGCTGATTTGGTGGGTTTTACAGAGTTTTCTTCTCACAAAAGTCCGACCCAGTTGGTAGAAATTTTGAACGGAATTTTCTCGGAATTCGATCGGTTGTCGGAGTTGCACGGGTTGGAAAAGATTAAGACTATTGGGGATGCTTATATGGTGGTTGGGGGTTTGCCGACGCCGCGGGAAGATCACTCTGAGGCGATCGCACTTTTAGCTTTGGAGATGCAGGCAGCTTTGAGGAGGTTTAATGTCAAAATGGGAGAAAATTTTCAATTGCGGATCGGAATTCACAGCGGTTCGGTGGTGGCGGGAATTATTGGGATTAGCAAATTTAGCTATGATTTATGGGGGGATACTGTTAATGTTGCTTCGCGGATGGAGTCGAACGGATTGCCTGGTAAAATTCAAGTGACGGTGCAGACTTACGAGCGTTTGAAAGAGCAGTTTGTTTTTGAAGAACGGGGTCATATCCCGGTTAAAGGTAAAGGAAGAATCCTGACTTACTGGTTGATTGAAGCACAAAGTAAATTTTTGTGATTTTTAGAGGTTAATTTCAATTAATATCTAAATTAAATTAAATTTGCACTTTCAGGAGGGCTAATCCTTTGCAAACAGTTGAAACAAAATCGCCGACAGCATTGAAAAGAGTCTTAGTTATTTTAATGTCATTGCTAGCAGTAGCGGTACTGTCGATCGCTACTTTTATCGCTATACCCGGAGAAAAAACAATGTTTGCTGGAAAAAGACCTGCCAATATCGGGATTGTGTCAGGAAAACTTGCAGCGTGCCCGAGTTCCCCCAACTGCGTCAGCAGCTTCAGTCAAGATGCGGAACACAAAATTGAGCCTTTGGCATACACTTCGTCCCCTGCTGAAGCGATGGCCAAGCTCAAAGGGGCGATCGAGTCTTTGGGAAAAACTAAAATTATCACGGCAACGGATAATTACCTATATGCGGAGTTCACCAGTGCTTTGATGGGGTTTGTTGATGACGTTGAATTTTTGGTAGATGATGCAGCAAAAGTCATCCACGTGCGATCGGCTTCGCGTCTGGGAGAGTCAGATTTAGGAGTTAACCGCAAAAGGATAGAAACTATCAGAACTCAACTAAATCACCTCTGAACTTCAAATTTCTAGCTTTCCCGAAGCCCCTCTCCTGCAAGATGAGGGGCTTTGATTTTTGTAGCTCACTATGTAATGTTCATTTGTAACCATCTACTTAACAATTATTAACAGTAGCAGCTCGCGATAAGGACACCCCATTGCTATGTTCCTACAGATGCTCGCGCACCATCTATATGTAGCACTACTTGTCAGAATTGGTATAAGAAACCTGTTTTCTGCGTCAGTCCTGTTTAATGTAAATTAATGTAAACTCGTGTAATGCTGAGTTTGCCAACAGCCACTATTTGCATCTAGAGGAATTTACAATCTTTAAAATAGCTGAGCGCGCTAGCACAGAAAAAGAGATGCCGTAGTATTCCTATAGTATTAAAGGCACTAAATTATACACTTCTGACTTTAGGGAGAGGGAACTGAACGAATTAATTTCTACTATTAATTTAAGTAGAGCAAAGAGGAAAAAAAACATGGCACTTCAAAGATTAGCAGAATTTTATCCTAATTATCAGGAAGAAATCTTTGCGGGAGACGACATCAAGGGATTTGATGTTTATGCTGGCGACTCTGATGAAAAAGTAGGCACCGTTTATGACGCTTTGGTTGATGACACGGGTCGTTTCCGCTATCTGGTAATTGATACCGGTATTTGGATTTTTGGCAAAAAAGTATTGCTGCCAATCGGCTCTGCTCGCTTCGACTACGGAGCCCGTCGCGTGTACGCAACAGGCCTTCGGAGCAAAGCTCAAGCAGAACAATTGCCGGCTTACAATGAATTAGAAGCAGTAGATTACGATCGCGAAGAACAGGTAAGAGGCGTTTACCGCAATCAAGATACTACCGCTGCAAGCACTGCAACTCCTGCTAGCTACGATCGCAGCAGCTACAGCTACGATATCGACCGCCCCCTCTACGAAACCAACGAACAGCAGCACCAAAATCTCAAGCTTTATGAAGAACGCTTGATTGCTAACAAACACCGCGCAAAGACAGGCGAAGTAGCAGTTGGCAAGCGCGTAGAAACTGAAACAGCGCGAGCTTCAGTACCCATTGAAAAAGAACGAGTGGTAATCGAGCGAGTAACGCCCGTAGAAGCGGGTCGAGTAGTTTCAGTCGGTGACGCTGACTTCCAATCAGGGGAAGTTGCACGCATGGAAGTTTACGAAGAAACCGCCGACATTCACAAGGAAGCTTTCGTGCGGGAAGAAGTCAACGTCAGAAAAGAAGTGGTTCGCAGCACGGTTGAGGGCGAAGAAACCTTGCGTCGTGAAGAATTAGACGTTAAGAGCGACGGAACTGCGGTTGTAGATAATAAAGATATCTAAACCAACCGCAACAGGTATTGCATAGGAATTGCGCATGAATCACATAATTCTGGCACTGCGCAGGTGAGATTTGTGGCATCGCGCAATTCCTATAGAACGGGGCGGGTGAAGTACAAAAATTGTCTGGTTTTGGCAAACTTTATGCACTTTTCCCGCCTCGATCAATTCCTAAGAGAAATCCCCAAGCAGAAAAGTTTCAGGAAATTTTAAAAAATGAACGGTCAAGCCTCAGCAGAAAAGATAGCAACTGCAAAATCAATTGCCCGTCTCAACCGGGTTCCGGAAAAAGTCAGAACTAAGCTAAAAAGTTTTACAGTCAAAGACAACCAAGGTCACTTGGTAGGCAAAGTTAAAGATGTCTATTTTGATCCTAACGGTCAGTTGAACTTTGTGGTGGCAGGGCTAGGCAGCGAAAATACGCGCACTTTTTTACTAAGTATTAAGCTGCTAAAAAAAGTAGATTATCACCAAAAAGCGCTGTTTGTAAGTATTAATTCGGATCAAGTCGATCTGCTGCAGCCTGCATCGGCAAATGGCGGACGCGAGTCTTTAGAAAATGCCTCAGAATCGCATAATGAATTTAACAACAGCGAGTTAACGAATCCCTCAACAGTTATGTCGAATCTAACAGATGCCGATGATCGCACAGATGAAAATGTGGAGACCGCTGAGGATGAGGAAAACTTGGATATTGTCGATCGAGAAGTAATTCGCCTGCTAGAAGAACGATTGGTGATCAATCGCAGCAAGCGCAAAGTCGGCGAAGTCATCGTGCGCAAAGAAATTGAAACTCGGATGGTACAAGTGCCTATCCAGTGGGAAAAGCTGATTGTCGAACAAGTCGGCGACGATCCGAAGGTGTTGGCAGAAATAGATTTGGGCGAGGGAAGCATCACCGGTATAGATTTGACGGAGATTAAGAGCGATCGCCAGGAACCGACAGTTAAGGCTGAATTTACCTCTGTGCAGAAAGCTAGCAAAATCTTAAATTCGATCGCCTCTCAACCCCGCCACGGTTGCGTCAAAGTCCGCCTAGAACTCGTTCTGGAAGACAAGCAACTTGAGGATACTTACCAAAAATGGATGACGGAACACCACTCAGAGAGTTAAACTATTCGTCCTTTTCGGTGTGGATTTTAGCTATTAGCGAGAAACTTAAATCTCATAGCGGATTGTGGCGATCGTTTCTGCGGACAAATTTTTCCCGCATCTACTAAGATCGTGTTCGGTAAATTAACCGTTATTTTGGTAGGGGCGGGTTCACCAATATCTATAATATTAAGCCCGAGATCCGTAAACTCGGTCCGGTCGGGATATTTAAATTTTTAGCGATCGGCATCTAGACAAAATTGTACCCAATTGCGGTAAAATTATGCTGGTCAAATTTAAAAGTATTTGAAAATGCCCAGCACAATCTCCGATATTCAAGTAAAAACGATCGCAGGCGCAGACAAGCAGCTAGGAGAGTACGCTGGCAAGGTACTCTTGATAGTTAACGTAGCTTCCCAATGTGGCTATACACCTCAATACAAAGGACTCGAAGAATTGAGCCAGAAGTACGGCGCGGCTGGACTCCGCGTTTTAGGATTTCCCTGCAACGACTTCGGAGCTCAAGAACCCGGAAGTAATTCAGAAATAGTCAATTTCTGTACTACAAAATACGGTGTCAGCTTTGAATTATTTGACAAAGTACGCGCGATCGGCAGTCAGCAGCATCCGCTGTACGCCAAGCTTACGAGTGCAGTCGAACCCAAGGGTGAGGTTTCCTGGAATTTTGAGAAATTCTTAGTTAGCAAAGAGGGTGAAGTGGTTGCCAGATTCCGCAGCAGCGTGGGCCCAGATTCGCCAGAATTGATCGCTGCGATCGATCGAGAATTGGCAAAATAAGAAGTTAGGCGACGAAGCAGTCTATAGGATTTAACGGATTTAACGGATGGATGTTTAGGGAAGAGGGAAGAACTTAAGATGCTTCTTTTCTAAGTTGAGAGCTTCTTTTTTTCTTCTCTTCCCCATTGTTTGGAAGCACTCAGCAATTAACAAATACCCATGATGGGATTGAATTGGAGAACGGTTTAATTTAATGGAAAATACATCGGGATTAGATTTAGTTGTGGGTTTACTTGCCTTCGCAATTCTTGCAGGCGGGTTGGCAATGCTATTTGTAGGCATGGCATCGTTCCCTAAAGAAAAATAACCAGAATTGATATTATGTCCGATCGCACGCCCTTAATAAAAGTGTTTGTAGTGAGGAGTGAAGTCCTCATAGAAATCAGAGGAATGAAGTCCTAACTACCAACTTAAAACGGTTATTTTCCCGGACACGATCTGAATAAATATAACAGCATTCAATTTTAACACATTCGCAATTGACTATCATGCAAACTACCGAAAATACCGTCAAAATTGTCCTGGCGCCGGGGAACTTGCGGCGCGTTCACCATATCGCTTTAAACGTGCGCGACATGAAAGCTTCCCGCTACTTCTACGGTACAATTCTCGGTTTGCACGAACTCACAGGTGCAGAAATCCCCGCAACTTTAACAGAAATGGTAGCCGCTGGTAAAGTCGCTAATTTCGTCACCCCAGACGGCACTGTGATTGACCTATTTTGGCAGCCAGACTTGGAACCGCCAAACCCTGACCCGGAGAAGGCTTTTACTCGCGCCAACCACTTAGCCTTCGATATCGAGCCGGATTTGTTCGATCGCGCTCTGGAAGTGCTAAAGTCAAATCAAATTGCGATCGACAGCGGCCCCGTCACTCGCGCTACAGGACGCGGCATTTACTTTTACGATCCTGATGGATTTATCATTGAAATCCGTTGTGATGCAGTTTAAACAGTCGCTATCGGGCTGGCGGTGAGCCGTGCGCACCATACATTTACTATTTCGATCGGGGTGCTCCGCGCGCACCCGAGGTTTTGAGTAGTTTTATTTTCCGTCTTTGCTAATAGATTGCTTCGGCCAAGTAAACCGAAAAGTTGCTCCTTGACCTTCGGCAGATTCTAGGGAAATAGTACCCCCTTGACCTTCGACAATTTTCTTCACCAGCGACAAACCAATGCCAGTATTTTCAACTTTATCCCGAGCTTCCAAGGTCTGAAAAATTACAAAAACTTTATCGTGATATTCAGGAGCAATCCCGGGCCCGTCATCCTCTACAGAAAACTCGTAAAAATCATCTAACTCTTTAACCGATATTTTTACGTTACCCGATTCACATCGATTGTGCTTGATGGCGTTGCTAATTAAATTAGAAAAAACCTGCTGTAACGGCAATTTTTCGGTCACAAAAGTTGGCATTCCCGGTGCAATTTTAATCTCAAATCCAGGCGGCGGTGCCAACGAATCAATAATTTCTGCTAATAACTTTTCAACTTGTACATTTTCTGAAGACACTTGAATGCGTCCGACGCGGGAATATTGCAGCAGTCCCTCAATCAAACCTTCCATGCGGTGAACTCTGCCGCGCAGCAGGTTCATTTGGTGCAGAGTATCCTCTGTCATCGACTCGCTGAGGTCTTCTTCTATCCAACTGCTGAGATTTGCGATCGCCCTCAGCGGCGCTTTCAAATCGTGAGAAACTACATAAGCAAACTGGTCTAATTCTTGATTCCGCTTTCTCAAAACATTCGTCGTTTTAGCCAGCATCTGCGCCGTCCAAGTCAATTCTTCAGCGCGCAACCGCAACGATTCCTCAGCTTGTTTGCGTTCCCTAATATCTTCTACCACACCCATCAGAAATGGACTGCCATCTTGTTCTCGCAGCACCGAAACCGTTAAGTTTGCCCATACCAACTCTCCATCTTTGCGGACGTAGCGCTTTTCCATACCATAATGTTCAACTTCTCCTGCTAACAATTGGCGCAAAATTTCCAGTTCGCTTGCCAAATCCTCCGGCCAAGTAATCTCCTGAAATCTTTTTTCCATCAATTCTTGGCGGGTGTAGCCCAAAATCTCGCAAAGTTTTTGATTGACTAACAGAAATTTGCCTTCCACAGTCTTTTGGGCCATGCCGACTGCCGCCTGCTCAAAAGTAGCGCGAAACCGCTGCGCGCTTTGGGCTAAAGCAATTTCTGAGCGCTTGCGATCGCTAATATCGTTGCTGATTTCCAAAATAGCCACTGGTTTATCTCGATCGTCGCGCTGCAAAGTCCACCGGCTAGCCACCGTTATTTTTGTGCCGTCTGCCTTGGTGCGTACCAGTTCCCCTTGCCAAGAACCCCGCTCGAAAAACACTTTTTGAATTGCCTCAAAAGGTTGCGTCCATTCTGTTTGCAAAAGCTCGTGAATATTTTTTCCTACTGCTTGCGACTTCCGCCACCCGTAGAGCCACTTCGCTCCCAAATTCCAATAAGAAATCGCGCCGTTCAAGTCGAGCACCGCGATCGTATCGTTCGCCAAATCCAGCATTTGCGCTTGCTTGCGCAGAGTTTCCTCAGCTTCTTTCCTTCTTCTGGCATCGCGGCAAATCGCAATAAACAACTGTTGATTTGCCAGACGCATTTCGCTGACAGCCAACTCCATCGGAAACTTAGTTCCGTCGCTGCGAAGTCCAACTGTTTCTTGCTGGTAAGTCTTCAGCTTAGTATCGGGATTTAACACAAAATATTCGATCGAATAATCCCCCGCGCTGCTGTCCGGCTCCGGTTGAGCTATCAGCCGCCGCAGGTTCGAGCCAATTATGCGATCGGCTTTCTCCCCAAAAATTTTTTCTGCTGCCCTATTAAAAGACTCAATATTTCCCTGTGCGTCCAAAGTAATAATACCGTCAGCCGCATTGTCTACCACAGCTTGAATGCGACTTTTACTTTCTTCCAAGCCAGCTTGCCGCTTCCTCAGTTCCTTTTCTAAACTATCAAATAAATACCAAGAAGCCCCTGCACCCAAACAGCCGAAAACCAAACCAGCTAATTGCACGAAATTAATGCAATCTATCAACTCCCGTATTTGCCCCTCTAAAGATTTCTGGTAGGCTTCGCGCGCATCAGCAAACGCATTAATTTTTTCGCGCAGTCGATCCATCTTCAATTTACCTTGAACGAACACCTGAATTGTTTCCGGCGACTGCACCCTTGTTGCCGAACTGTCGAGCTTATTCAAAGTGTTTTGCAAGAAATTTATTTGCTGTTCGGTACTTTGTTTAATTTCTGCAAATCGCTGAGCTTGCAGTTGATTGTCTCGAACCATAACCTCGAGTTTAGCCAGCAGCAGAGGCAAACTCTTCTTTGCTTCTAAGTAGGGTGATATAAATTCGCGGCGCTTTGTCAACCCGTAACCCCGAATGCCCGTTTCTGCATCCACCACGATTGTTAACAAGCGGTTAGTTTCTTCAAGTATTTCCTTATTAATATTTGCTCGCTTTCTTATCTGTAGGCTGCTATCCCGGAGCCCTGCAATTGTTATCAGCGAAGCAAACAGACAAATCACGGGAATAGTAACGATGACTGTTCCCCGCTGGCGAATTGGTCGGTCTGTCCATACAAATTGGACGCAGCGATCGAGCAAATACTTCACGGATGTTGAAGGAGAAAGTTTGCTCGCAGTATATCGTTTTTTGGCAATTTAAGCTAGGGATAAGTTCGTTTTTTTTGTTTGGCGATCGCTGGGGACTAACCGTGGAAACTAGATTAGACCCCTGCTATACCTACCTGCTGAGAGTAACAGCAGATTTTTTTGAACGGTTTTTAAACGGATACAAGGAGAAGGAAATGCCTTTTTTCGGCAGCGAGACAGCAGGAGAACCTGAAACGAGCCTTTGTGCTTTACCTTCGTTTTCGCCTTCGGCTTTTGCTGTCAAACTAGAGTCTGTTTCGCAAGCGTTCTGAACATTTGTAACTACAGTAGTCCACCTGCCTGTAGCGGGATCGCGATAACAAGTGAAAGGATTTATTTTTAGCGGTTGACTGCAAGGTTTAATCATGTAGATGCACTCCTTTGATTCTCAGAACTTGCGCACTGCTTTCAGCAGCAGTGCTATCTCGCCAGTAGAAACAGCAGTATGAAGGCAAAAAGCAGAATTGTGTTTCTGTGCCCAGAGACCTTTGATAATTCCTGATTTCGTGTTAACTTTTGCCTTCTACTGGTTGCCGACCATAGCATTACTTTTACCAAATTGCCTTTCTGCAAGCAACCCCTCACCCCCTTAATCAGGTTGAGGTGCGACTTGTGAATGCAGCGAGGCGCGAGATCCTGCCTGCGGGACAACTTGGGGATAATACAGGTATTCTAGGCTGGGAAAAAATGTTACTGTGTGATCGGCAACAGACTTCGATCGCGATCTGTGTCACAATTAAAAAGGGAATTGGTAATTGGTAATGGCGAATTGATAATGAGGGAATTAGTAATCGGAAATTATTCCATCTCTTCCTTTCCTTAAATACGTCAAATCCCGTACACAATCCGTTTTATAACTTCATTCTAAGTAATATTAACTTTTGCCTTTAATTGAACAGTAAAAGTAGAGCCAACACCAAAGTGGCTCTCAACAGTGATATCGCCGCCCATCATCTGGCAAAACAACCGACTAATGGCTAATCCTAACCCGGTGCCGCCGTACTTGCGAGTAGTCGAAGCATCCCCTTGAATAAAAGGTTGAAACAAACCATGCTGCTGTTCTGCCGACATCCCAATCCCCGTATCGGATACCTGCAAATAAACCGAATCGCTGCCGCCTGCTGATTCGCGACTCGCGCTCAACAGCACGGTTCCACCTTCGGTAAACTTCAGGGCATTCGAGAGCAAATTGAACAGAATTTGCCGGACTTTTGTTAAATCTGCATACATCACTCCCAAATTGGGAGAGCAAGAAACTTGCAATTCATTGTGATTTTTTTCGACCAAAGGGTGCAAAGTTGCAACGACTTCTTCTATTAAATTGCCGAGGTCAAAATTTTCTAAGTAAAGCTCCATCCGACCCGCTTCTATCTTAGAAAGGTCGAGAATATCGTTAATTAAAGTCAGCAAGTGTTTGCCGGCGTTATAAATTTTTTGGGTATCCGGAAGTATCTCTTCGAGTCCCGATTCCAGTGCTTCTTCTTGTAGCATTTCGCTGTAACCGATAATCGCGTTGAGCGGCGTCCGTAGCTCGTGGCTCATATTGGCTAAAAAAGTGCTTTTAGCTCTCGAAGCTGCTTCAGCTTTGTGTAACGCTTCTTGCAAAGCTATTTCGGTTCTTTTGCGCTCGGCAATTTCGATGCGGAGCAGTTTATTGGCGGCGGTGAGTTGAGCGGTACGCTGATCGACGGTCATTTCTAGCTGCGCTTTGGCTTTGGAGAGTGCTTCCTGAGCCCGCTGGCGCTCAAATCCTTCGATCGCCAGCGCTACCAAATTTGCCAAAGAATCGGCGAATGTGCGCTCCTCCAGAGCCCACTGGCGGGGGGCGCCGATATGTTCGAGAGAGAGGATACCGACGATCTGACCGCCGAGCCTAATTGCTACATTTAAGATGGATGAATTTGGCTTGCTGGCATCTGGCAGCACAGCGGAAGGTTCGGCTACCGAAGATAAGTGGGAGAAATTTGTTTTTAGAGAGTTTTGAGTCTTTGGCACAGGTTCTAAAGGTTTGTCCGATCGCACATTTTCGCCCGGTGCGTCGCCTTCAACATCTAAAGTTGAAAATTTTAAATCGCTTGCCGATATGGACTGGTGGCTCAAATGATTCTCGCGGGTGCGATCGTACAAGTCCAGACAAACTAATTTGAGGTTGGGGATTGTAACTTTAGAACGATTGACCGACTCGTTTTCCTCTGGGGCGGCAGTCTCTGTATCGGTTGATTCTGTTTGGTTGTGGGCGAGCGCTCTCTCGGTAAAACTTAGCTGAGGATCGATCGGGTAGCGAGTTCCAAATCTTCCAGGGTTGTAAAGCCAGACGCTGACTTTTTCCACATCCAAAGTGCGGGCGGCAGCCTCAGTAATTTCGCGAATTCCCACATTCAGCGCACCGCTGTTGAGAGTCCTCTGCCGACCTAGCTGCAACAAAGCCAAACTCTGGCGGCGGAGCCGCTTTTCGCTCTCTTGGAGAGTTTGTTCTGCTTCTTTGCGCTGGGTGAGGTCGTACAAGGCGCACAATGCCGTCTGCTGACCGTTAAACAGCAGCGGCTCAACCGAGATCATCACCCAGAAAGGGGTGCCGTCTGACTTTTTGCAGTGCAGTTCGTAGTTTTGGAGGTGTCCGTCTTTAGCAATTGCCTCAAGTACCTTTGGGCGATCGCTGGGGTTGAAGTAAAAGTCGGGAGTCCTGCTGCCGATCAATTTTTCTAGGGGTAGGTTCAGGAGAGAAGCCAATTGAGGGTTTGCATACAGAATTAAGCCGTCACAGAGGCGAGAAACCAATACCGGAACGGGAGTTGCCGAGGCGATCGTCCGAAACTGCTCTTCGCTTGAACGCAGTGCCAACTCAGCTTTGCTCAGCAAGTGAGCTTCCATCGTATCCGAATGTTCGGTGGTAGTCTCCAGCATAATTTCTAGGTCAGTCTTTTCGCGCTTCAAGTTTTCAAGTTCTGCACTCAGCCGCTGAACGTCAAAAAGTAGCTGTTCTGTCGATGGTTCTTCCTGCATAGCAATTGAAAATTGGTAATTTTTAGTTTATTTTGAATTTTTTTACGGTTTTGTGCTAGCTTAACTATGACTTATTCCCATTAACTTCAGCCACCCTCATCCTGGTTCCCGGACTTAGCTTGGGGTTCATCTTTTTTACCTTTTTCTATACTATTCCAATTCTAAGTGCAAGGAAGGCATCAGCCGTTGCAAGTTCTTCAGGGATTTTTTCTGCCAGGGGATCTGTTTAGAGCCTTTTATGGCGATTTGAATATTTTTTTGCTGGCGCACTTTGATAATAAATTTTGAGACAATATTAATTCCCGAACTATTTAAAAATTCTAGCTTTCGCAAGTCTAGAGTAACAGTGTTTGGCGAGGATTCAGCCACTTCGTTGAGCAGATCGACGATCGGCGCGTATTCTTCCACCTGGCTGAGTCGGAATGAGCCGCTGCAGGTCACTGTTTGGGTATCGCCATCGTAGCTGAGCGTGTAATCTTTGGTCTTAATCTCCATACTTTTCTCGGTTGTGGGTTGTTAGCGGTAAAGGGGCTTTGGGTGCGGGAGCGAGGATTGAGCTTCAGGCTAGCACGATAAGAATTCGGCCGTTTGCCGAATGCCTTTGCTGGTGTAACTTGTAATACATATACTGCTAACTGTAGCATTGCCACAGGGCAGTTATGAGTTATTTTGGGATTTATCAGTTGTGATACCAGTTGGAAAAAAGAATGCAACTGTTGACGAGATCTCTACCCTGGTAGTCATTAGTCATTGCCAATGATTCAATGATTCAATTATTCAATCGAAAATTGTAGGAGTTGTGGGGCTGTAGGAAACCAGCTTTTGCTGAAGTTCCGAGTTATCAATTCAGTTCTTTTTCTCAATTTAGTATTGACAAATTTACCAAAATGTGAGACAAATTTCACATCTAACCCAGCAGTGAGTAGGAGAAAATTTAATGGCAATTTCACAAATTACAGAAAAGCTTTTGGCTGCTAAAAAAGCTAAGGGAATTAGTTTTGCTGATTTGGAAAAACTTTTGGGGCGCGACGAAGTTTGGATTGCCGCGGTTATTTACCGTCAAGCAACCACATCTGAAGATGAAGCAGAGAAAATTGTCTCGGCTTTGGGACTAGATGGCGAGACGGCTGCGGTTCTTTGTGAACCTCCGTTAAAAGGTTCTTTGGAGGCCTCGGTTCCGGTCGATCCTCTGATTTATCGTTTCTATGAAATTATGCAGGTTTACGGGATGCCGCTCAAAGCAGTGATACAGGAAAAATTTGGTGACGGGATTATGAGCGCGATCGACTTTACATTGGATGTCGAGAAAGAAGCAGACCCAAAAGGCGATCGAGTGAAAATAATTATGTCGGGAAAATTTTTGGCATACAAAAAATGGTAAGCCAGTCTTGCTTTACCTTCAAGTGAAAATTAAAAAATCAAAATTTGGTCGAATGACTAATGACTAATGACTAATGACTAATGACTAAGGCCTCAAAAGTGTTAACTTAGAAATAGAGATCGCGAAGCTTGACTCCGCCAAAAAAACGGAGACAAGCCCCCGACTTAAGTCGTGCAGAGCCCCAAATTTTAGACCATAGTTCAGCTCCAAAATTCATCTGTGGAGTAAATCTAAAATCTAAAATCTAAAATCTAAAATCGACTGACTGGCTTGGGTGTCCGATCGGGAAACCTTTCTAGGGCAGAGCTAAGGTCGATCCCGCGGCAACTTCTCCAGTAGAAACAAGCAACCGCAACCGTAAAGTAAGAGGCAAATATGTCAAAATATGACTCCCATCTGAGATGCTCCTTTTGCGGCAAGTCGCAAGAGTACGTCCGCAAGTTAATAGCTGGGCCCGGGGTCTACATTTGCGATGAATGCGTGGAACTGTGCAATGAAATTTTAGAGGAGGAGTTCTTTGACTCCAGTAAAACAATTGGTCAACAGATTCCCCAATCAGAGGTGCGAGAGTCTCAGGGACAAGGAACGCGGCGTCCGGGTCGATCGAATAAATCGAAAATTGTTTTAGGTCAAATTCCGAAACCGACAGAAATCAAGCAGCATTTAGACAACCACGTCATCGGCCAGCATTCAGCAAAAAAAGTCCTTTCTGTAGCAGTTTACAACCACTACAAGCGCTTGAGCGTTGACCAAGCTAAAGATAGCGACAAGTCTTCTCCTGACAGCGATGTAGAACTGCAAAAATCCAACATCCTGCTAGTCGGGCCGACAGGTTGTGGCAAAACTTTGTTAGCGCAAAGTTTGGCGCAAATGCTGGAAGTCCCGTTTGCGGTAGCCGATGCGACGACGCTGACAGAAGCTGGATATGTCGGCGACGATGTAGAAAATATTTTGCTGCGGCTGTTGCAAATGTCGGATTTTGATGTCGAATCGGCGCAGCGCGGCATTATTTATATTGATGAAATTGACAAGATTGCTCGCAAAAGCGAAAATACTTCGATTACTAGGGATGTATCAGGAGAAGGAGTGCAGCAAGCGCTGCTAAAAATGTTGGAAGGAACAGTGGTTAACGTGCCCCCGCAAGGAGGCCGCAAACATCCTTACCAAGATTTTATTCAAGTTGACACGAGCAAAATTCTATTTATTTGCGGCGGTGCTTTTGTCGGTTTGGAAAAAATAGTTGAACAGCGTTTGGGTAAAAAATCCTTGGGCTTTATTCAGCCAACAGAAAGCGACAGCAACTCAACTTTGCCGGCTAAGGATAAGCGGGCTGCTGATATTTTGCAGCAGGTACAGCCTGACGATTTAGTCAAGTTTGGTTTGATTCCTGAGTTTGTCGGGCGGATTCCGGTGGTGACGGTGATTTCGCCGCTGGATGAAGCAGCTTTGATGCAGATATTGACCGAGCCCCGGAATGCGCTGGTGAAGCAGTATCAAAAGCTGTTGAAGATGGACAGCGTGGAATTGGAATTCCAGCCGGAAGCGCTGCGGGCGATCGCCCAAGAAGCCTACCGCCGCAAAACCGGCGCGAGAGCTCTCCGCAGCATTTTAGAGGAGTTAATGCTGGATGTCATGTACGAGTTGCCTTCTCGCAAGGATGTGGCTAACTGTATGATTACTCCTGAAATGGTCGAGAAGCGATCGACTGCGGAATTGCTGTGGCATCCCGCATGGCACAAACAACACGAAACTGCATAATTTGTAATCTGTAGGGTGTGCGGCGCGCACTCTACAGACTTAGCAAGATTTTAGGGCACTAAAAAAATGTCAGCAGATATAGATAAAAAAAGTAAAACATACAGCGTTTCACTATCCAGTTTGCTGGTACGGACTGTAATTTACAGCGGTTTTATGGCTGGTATACTAGCATCTTTTTACAATTTCAAACTCAATACTATTGTCATCTCAAGTAGTCCGAAATCTCCGGCACTACAAGCAGATCTGGCTTCGATCAATAAAGCGCAGGAAGATTACTATGCAAAAAATAACAAATTTAGTGATTCCCTGGAAGGGTTGGCTATACAAGGTCTCAGCAAAGCTCAATATTATTACCACATTGACTCATTATTAATAAACCCAGTTCAAACGTTGGAGAATAAGCGCGAACCAGCACAATTTGAAAGCGCGATCGCATTTTCTAAAAAGCTGGATTCCGTTCGCCAAAAAGACTACAGTCCAGTATATATAGGAGCAGTATTTGCTTTCAAAAAAGATGTTAGCAATCAACTAATAACTATTTCGGCAATCTGCGAAAGCGAGCCGGAAAAGGAGGTGGATCAATTCAATCTGATACAGCCAACTTTTGACGGCACAGAAATTCACTGCCCGCCCGGTACAAATATTTTAAGGTAATACCTTTAAACTATTTTGTGTCATTCTTTGATTGTCTAAATAAAATTCAAACTTCCAATTCCCAGGCTTGTCATCCTTTGTAAAATTGTACCCGCACCAAGTATTTAGTCTATCTGCCGTTGTTCTTAAATGAGATCGACCGTCGGCTGCCAATTTTCCTTGAGAGTCAAATACGCGACAAGTACCGTAATATTCTCCCGGTGAAAAGTTAGTAACACTGACAGCAAAATAGACTTTATGTGTTTTTTTTAAAGACACAAAATCTATAATTTTATCCGATTTTAGTTCGCTAGTTAACATCACTTGAGTCACAGGTTTTAACTTCGGTTTGCTGGTTTCTGGTTGGGATTTAACTACTTGTTGAGGTTCCTGAGATTTCAAAATAAATGGGAGTAAAATAGCAGCACTTGCTGTCAACAATCCGACTGATATCAGTGCAAGTTTTGATTTTTTAGGCGGGCGAACTACATTGAGGGGAATCAAAGCGTTGAGGGCCGCATCTGCGGAAGCATAGCGGTGTTTAAAATTTGGTTCCACCATTTTTTGCAGCCAGTCAAGAAATTCTGGAGTTAGCTGCGGTAAACGATGTTTAAAATTAATCCGCCCCGTCTCATCCATCAAGCTGCCAATTTCGGTAGAATTGATGCCGATTAGCAAGCAAATTAGCGTGGCGCCGAGACTGTATAAATCCGATGCGACTGTTAGCTGGCGGTTGAACATTTGTTCGGGCGGCATAAAGCCCAAGGTACCTTTGACAACGCTGCTGGCGGCTACTTCTCCCCCACCGATTCTAGCAAATCCGAAATCGACCAGGCTGACATTCATCCTGTCATCAACTAAGATATTTTCGGGTTTTAAATCTCTGTGAATAACAGGCGGCACCCGATTTTGCAGGTATTTGAGTATTTCTAACACAGAAATAGCAATTTGCTTAGTTTTTTGCGGTGTTTGCTGGCGGGAATTTGCGAGAGAATTAGCATTTTTGTATTCCTGCACCATGCAGAAACCCGATGCAGTTTGGAAAGAATCTAAATAACGGGGAATGTTGGGGTTATCGAGTTCTCGCAAAATCTGAATTTCTTTTTCATAAGCTTGATATTCGGTCCAATTAGCACCTGTCTGGGCAAATTGAAATTGTTTGACAACAACGGAACGTTTTGTATTAATTTCAGTAGCGAGATAGGTAACTCTACCGCCCGCGCGGTTGTGTCCGAGTTCGCGAGTTACTTGATAGCCGTAGTTGGAAAAATCAGGGAAATCATTCATAGGTTCGTAATGATAAATTCTGTCACAAAAAGGTTTTTAGTAAGGACTTTAGTCCTCAATAACTGAGTAAAACAAGCGAGCAATTGTTTAAGGTTTAATTAAACTTGCTTGTAATTTGCGATACTTAGCAAGGATTCTATTTGGTTTAAAAACACTCATCTCAAGTAATGGAATACCAGTGACAGCTAAAGAGGCGATTATAGCTCCTCCTACAGCTACTATTTCCATTGGTTCAACCCATTCTCGTTGGGCGACAACGTTTAAAAACAGTCGAAATGCTACTACCAAGCTAGTACAAAATCCGGTCGTAAGAAAAGCTATTTTGTCATTATAAATGTTAATTATTCTTCTGAGGGTAGTCTGCTCGTCAATCCGATTATGAAAAATCCTATAAACTATCATGCAACACAAATAAACTATCATGCAACATAAATTGCTTAGGAAAATAAAAAATGCTGCATTGAAAGCCTCATCGAATATCATTGCCACGAAAGAAAACAATGCAAACAATGCAAATAATAAAAATTGCCCGATAATAGCAATAATCATAGCCAAATTCCTATTCATCATACTTCCAAGTGCAGCTCCACATAAACTAAAGAATATCAGCGCAATTACCATCCCTATCGAGGCAGCAATTGATAGAATTGTATTGTTCGATAGGGGTAAATTACGAATAACTTCAGTAACAACAGACAAAACGAAAAAATATAAAATTAATCCTATTAGCGATCCTAATACTCCTCCTACCCAAGTTTTTTTATTTCCATGTGATTCTGCTAAGAGTGTGATTTCAGCAACTGCAAATCCATAGACTAAGCTCATAATAATACCCAAAGCAATGTCATAGTTGCTGCCCATACTAAATAGAAAGCCGAATAACACCAACCAGCAGATCAAAATCAGGTTGCCCTTAGACAATAAAGTAGTTAGTTTTGGTATAGGAAGGAGAGCTGTTGTGACTTTAATTTTGAGTTGATAAGTGTCGGGTTCGGAATTTGTATGGAAGATTATATAGCGCTCATAAGCTTGACTTGCCAACAATTGTTTGGTATCAACTAGGATTTTGACATCAAAATTATTGCTCTCAAATTTCTGCGGCTCAAACGAGATCCAAGGGTGATCGTAAGGTGTATGCGGCGGATCATTCGGATGCGGCGCGACTTCCCATCTGCCACAAAGCATTGTATCGGGAATTGGGTTGCTAATTGCGATGGTTTGTGTTATTGTTTCTCCATATTCTGTAGCGGCAAATTCCAGCGTATCGCGCTCAATTCTCACTTTCGGCAAGCTGCTGACATCCAAAGATTCTAGTGCAGCTAAAGCATCAGCAGCCGACTGATATCTATCTTGAATTCTCGGCGCTACCATCCTTTCCAGCCAATTCATCCAACCTTGCTGCAACGGCGGTACTAAATGCCGAAAATGAATGCCATAATTAGCATCAATTAAATTACCAACATCCGCAGATTTTGTCCCAGTTAACAAACAAATCAGCGTTATCCCCAAGCCGTAAAGATCCGAGGCTTTGGTTAATTCTCGGTTGAACATTTGTTCCGGTGGCATGAATCCCATCGTGCCTTTGACGACGCTGCTGGCGGCGATGTTTCCGCCTCCCAAGCGTGCAAAACCGAAGTCTACTAGGTAAACATTTAAGTCTTCGTCTATTAACAAGTTTTCCGGTTTGATGTCGCGGTGAATTACGGGCGGTTTTTGCGATTGCAGGTAAGCTAAAATCTCTAAAGTGGCGATCGCAATTTGCTTGATATCCGGCGGCGCAAAAGTCCGCGCGACAGCAGATTCGGCATTTTTGTATTCTTGCACCATGCAGAAACCGCTGTCAGTTTGAAAAGAATCGAGATAGCGGGGAATGCCCGGAAAATCCAGATTTTGCAGCACTTTGATTTCCTGTTCGTAAGCTTCGTATTCTGCCCAGCTAGCACCTAACTGGGCAAATTGAAATTGCTTAATTACAACGGATTTTTTTGTGTTAATTTTTGTGGCAAGATAGGTGACGCGGCCGCCCAAACTGTTGTATCCGAGTTCGCGACTTATTTGATAGCCATGTTTGGAAAAGTCTGCAAAAGCGTTCATAGGTAATTACTATGGTTGGTAGTAAGGACTTTAGTCCTGAAGCCGTTATCTTATAAGGACTAAAGTCCTTACTACGAACGAAACGATCGCTCCTACAAACATAACTTTTTTGAAAAAAGGCGGCAAGTGTGATAGGATTTGATTTCGCGATCGGTTCTAGCGAGGAGCAGCCGCTAGAGGAAACGGGGAAAGTTCGGTGCAAGTCCGGCGCTGTCCCGCAACTGTAATGAAACTCTTGTGGTTTCTCAAGTCAGAATGCCCGCCGATATCTAACTCACTTTTGAACGCATCTGCGAGGTACGGATGATGGATGGAATTAACACGGCTGTACGCACCAAGCACAGTCTGTTTGTTTGCACTGCTTGCGCTAGTGTTTGGAAAAACGGCAAGCGCGAAGGTAAAAGCGGCGGTCAACAATTTATGGAAGATTTATCGAAACTCGCTAAAGATTGGGAGTTTTCTGATAAATTTGAGATTCAAGAAGTTGAGTGCATGAGTGCTTGCAGTCACTCTTGTGCGGTGTCATTTGCTGCTGTTGGAAAGTACACTTATCTATTTGGCGATTTACCAGCAAATGAGTCGGAAAGCGTCGAGGCGGTACTCGAATGCGCGGGTCAATACTATGCCAAACCGGACGGTTTTTTGCCTTGGTCTGAGCGTCCTCAAGCTCTGAAAAAAGGCGTTTTAGCAAAGATTCCACCACTACCAAATTAGATAGGTTTGTAGTAAGGACTTTAGTTTTTCCCTTTCGTTCCTAGGCTTTGCCTGGTAACGCATACGCAAAGGCTCTGCCTCGTATTAAAAGCGCTCCTTTATTCCAGCGAGGCAGAGCCTCTAGATCGGTATTCCCAGGCTCTGCTTGGGAACGAAATATCCCATCACCAAATAAGCACAAAATTATCAATGCACAAAATTCCTGTTACTGTCATCACTGGTTTTCTCGGTAGTGGCAAAACTACCTTAATTCGCCACTTATTGCAAAATAATCAAGGTCGCCGCATTGCTGTTCTGGTTAACGAATTTGGCGAAATCGGAATTGACGGAGAACTGCTGCGCGATTGCCAAGTTTGCGACGAAGAAGAAAATGTCAGCAGCAATATTGTAGAACTAACAAATGGTTGTCTTTGCTGCACTGTTCAAGAGGAGTTCTTGCCGACTATGCAGGAATTGTTGAAGCGCAGAGAACAAATTGATTGTATCTTAATTGAGACTTCTGGCCTCGCACTTCCTAAACCTTTAATTCAAGCTTTTCGCTGGCCGGAAATTCGCACGGGTGCTACTGTAGACGGTGTTGTTGCTGTTGTCGATTGCGAAGCTGTTGCTAGCGGTACTTTTGTCGGTGATATCGATGCTTTGATGGCACAGCGGCAGGCTGATTCTAGTTTAGATCACGAAACTCCGATCGAGGAATTGTTTGAAGACCAGTTAGCCTGTGCCGATATGGTACTTTTAACGAAGGTCGATCGCGTAGATGCGGAAACTCACAAGAAAGTCCAAAGCTGGTTGCAGCAAGAATTGCGTCCGAGTGTAAAAATTGTGCCCTGCAAAGGTGGCGACATTAACCCCGATGTGCTACTGGGATTTAATGCGGCGGTTGAGGATGATTTGGAGTCTCGCCCGAGTCACCACGATGCCGAGGAGGAACACGAACACGATGATGATATTAACTCGACTTTCTTTATTGCCGATCGCGAATTTGAACCTGAAGCTTTGGTGAAAAAACTGCAGTCCTTGATGCAGCAGGAGGAAATCTATCGGATTAAAGGGTTTGTGGCGGTTCCCAAGAAACCGATGAGGATGGTGTTGCAAGGTGTGGGTTCGCGGATAGAATATTTTTACGATCGCCCTTGGCAACCTTCCGAACTCCGCCAAACCAAATTAGTGCTGATCGGTCGAGAGTTAGAGCGCGATCGAATTGCAGCTATGATTAACAATTAATTGTCATCTCAGAGGGGCGGGTTGATGGATATTTTGAATTGCAGCAAATATTATTGGTAAAACTTGCCCCTCCAAGCTCTCACGAACAATTTATTAACATTATTTAATATTGTGATCGCTGCCAGTAAATCTGGTATAGAATAGCGATAATGGTTATCATTGTACAATAATCGAGGTCAAGTATGGTGACTGCTGGGGCGATCGAATCAGTTCCTGTTACCGTTCTCACGGGTTATCTCGGCGCAGGCAAAACTACGCTACTGAACCGCATTTTAACACAGGAACACGGCAAAAAAGTTGCAGTCATCGTCAACGAATTCGGCGAAGTAGGCATCGACAACCAACTGATAATTGATGCCGACGAAGAAATTTTCGAGATGAACAACGGCTGCATTTGCTGTACAGTCCGAGGCGATTTAATTCGGATTATCGGTAACTTAATGAAGCGGCGAGACAAATTCGATCACATAGTCATCGAAACCACTGGTTTAGCCGACCCGGCACCCGTAATTCAAACCTTTTTTGTAGACGAAGATATGCGGGAAAAATTACTGCTAGATGCAGTTGTCACAGTAGTAGATGCCAAGCACATCTGGCAGCACTGGGACGCAGACGAAGCTCAAGAACAAATTGCCTTTGCTGATGTTGTTTTACTAAACAAAACTGATTTAGTGACTGACGAAGAATTGGCTGAATTAGAAAAGCGAATTCGCGCCATGAATGCAATGGCAAAAATTTACCGCACCCGGAACGCTGAATTAGCAATGGAGGCTTTGTTGGGCGTCAAAGCATTTGATTTGAACCGGGCATTAGAAATCGAACCAGACTTTTTGGGCGAACACACTCACGAACACGACGAAACAGTTACTTCCTTAGCAATAGTAGAATCCGGCGCTATTGACCGCAACAAATTCAGCGATTGGATTGAGGAATTGTTGCGGACTCAAGGGCCGAATATCTTTCGGACAAAAGGCATTTTGAATGTCGCCGGAGACAACAAGCGATTTGTTTTCCAAGGAGTACACATGGTGTTTGATGGCCGACCGGATAGACCTTGGAAAGCCACCGAAACTCCGAAAAATGAACTCGTATTCATCGGTCGCAACTTAAACGAAAATCAATTGCGAGAGGATTTTCGTAAATGTCTGGTTTAACTGAAATCTTGAAGTATTGTTAATAAGCTTTTTAGGAACAGGCAAGATGCCTGTTCCACAAGAATAAACTTCATCTCTTGTGGAACGGACATCTTGCCCGTTTTTTAAAATAGTGCAACATCTCAGATTCAATAAATATGGATAATAAAAAGACAAATAAAAGTGAACTAACCCTGCAATTTCAAGCCAAAGCAATGCTGTCTGACTACGTAACTGCTGTTACTTGGTCGCCGGATGGTACAACTTTAGCAGTCTGTTCTGCTGCGGGCGAAGTGATGCTGGCGGCAGTAGGGGCAGTTAATGAATTGTCCTTGCAAACGCTACAAACTGCCACGGGTAAATCAGCCGATTGCTTGTCTTTTTCCCGCGACAGTCAATTCCTAGCTGCTGGCGGACAAGATGGAAAAGTGCGAATTTGGCGCGTTAATTCTGGGGAATTAATTGCTGGTTTGGATAACCAGCGCGTCTGGGTTGACAAGTTAGCTTGGAGTCCCAACTGCAACCAGTTAGCTTTCAGTATGGGCCGGTACGTTCAAGTATGGAATGCTGAGGATAATGTTGTTGAAGTAACGCTGAATTTCGACTCATCATCTATCCTCGATTTAGCATGGCATCCTATGGTTCAATATCTGGCAGTTAGCGGCTATCAAGGTGTCAAAGTTTGGCATGGCGAAGACTGGGAAGAAGACCCGGAAACTTTATCAGTACCCTCTGCAACAGGTGCAATTGCTTGGTCGCCACAAGGGGAATATTTAGCTTGCGGCAATATGGACAACACTCTAATTGTTAATGAATGGGGCAATTTTGAACCCTGGGTAATGCAGGGTTTTCCGGGGAAAGTTCGGGAGTTAGCTTGGTCGGATAAAACTAATTCCTTGGGTGCGCCTTTGTTAGCTGCGGCGAGTTCTGAAGGTATTTCAGTGTGGGAAAAACACGCTGATGAAAGTATCGGTTGGGATTCTTGGGGGTTAGAGGTGCATGAAAAAGTTGTAAATGCGATCGCCTTTCAACCTTCCACATTTTTATTAGCTTCCGCAGCGGCAGACGGTCAAGTTTGTTTGTGGGACGAAGCAGAACAATTGCTGCAAATTCTAGAAGGTGCAGAGGGCGGTTTTTCCTGTCTCGCATGGCATCCCGCAGGCCAGTTTCTGATCGCGGGCGGTTGTGGAGGTGAATTGCTGGTTTGGTCACAATCTATGGGCGGCAAAGAGTTCAGGGGGTCTTAAGTTCGCACAGCGATCACACCAGTTTGACTAAAATATAAAAATTAAAAACTTGGTCTTGACAAAATGCTAAATTACAATCACATTTTAGTGACTGCACTATCCTCAAAGGCGATCGACAATTATCACCCAACAGCAATTTCTCGAACAACTCAACAGTATTCTCGACCAAAACCACCTGCTGAAACACCCATTCTACCAAATGTGAAACAAAGGTAAACTCGACCTCGCAATCGCACAACAGATAGAGTGCGTCCAGGACTGTTATCCTCTCTTTCTTGTCAAAATTCCTTGACTGGGACTGAACAGCAAAGCCCCTAAAAATAAACCAAAAATAACTAATACAATGGCAGCCCCAGACGGCATATTCAAATAATAGCTTAAATACATACCAGTCACGCTAGCTGTAATCCCAATAAGTGCTCCCAATCCCATCATTAAATGTAGCTCTTTTACCAACAAATACGCTGTTATTCCCGGTCCGATCAACAGAGAAATTACTAACAGCGCCCCCACTGTTTGCAAACTCGCAACAATCGTCAGCGTAATCGCCGAAATCATCCCCAAATAAATCCAGTTTACAGGTAAACCAGAGGCTTGCGCCCCCAGGGGGTCAAAAGTATAAAAGAGCAATTCTTTGTAAAGGAGTTTAACCGCTACCAAAATAATCAAAGTTATGACAAAAGTCTGCTGCACGTCACCAGGTGCAACTGACAAGATATTCCCAAACAAAAATCCATCTAAGTCTAATTTGGTTGTCCGCAACAGGCTAATCAGCGTGACGCTAATTGCTAAGAATGTAGATAAAATTAATGCCATCACCGCATCTATCTTTAGACGAGATTGTGATTGAATCCACGCCATAATCACAGCGCTGATAATTCCCGATATAAATGCGCCGAGCGAAATATTGAAACCTAAAGAAAAAGCCACCGGCAATCCTGCTAATACCGAATGGGCAATCATGTCAACCATCATTCCCATTTGCTGTACAATTAAGTAGGAACCGACAACGGCGCAGAGAATTCCTAGCAAAATGCCGACGGCGATCGCATTTCGCATGAACTCGAATTGTAGTGGCTCAATTAGTAGGTTTAACATTGAATTAGGTCAATAATAGGATTTTTTCAACTACAATTAACTGCACAGGCGGGACGCCCGTGCCACAATCAACTGCACAGGCGGCACGCCTGTACCACAATTAATTTTAAAGATAAATCTTTTTTTGCTTACGCTGAAACTAAACTTAAATCGTATCCATAGGCTTTTTGAATATTGGCTGCGGTGAGAACTTCTCGGCAGGAACCAGTGGCAATTAAATGCTTATTTAGCAACAATAAATTGTCGTACTGTTTTAAAGTTTCGCCTAAATCGTGGCTGATTACTAGCAATGTTTTATTTTCGGCTTTGAGTTCGGCAAAAATATCGAAAATAATCTCTTCTGTTGCTTTGTCGATCGCGTTAAAAGGCTCGTCGAAGAAGAATAAATCGGCTTGTTGGGCGATCGACCTTGCTAAGAAAATCCGCTGCTGCTGTCCGCCAGACAGTTCGCCAATTTGCCGATCGCGCAAATCCCACATTCCCACCCGCAGCAAAGCAGCTTTGACCAATTCTTGCGACTGCTTCGAGGGACTGCGAAACCAACCAGTCTGGACAGTTCGCGCCATCATCACCGCATTCCACACCGTAATCGGATAATCCCAGTCAATTTGCGATCGCTGCGGCACGTAAGCCACCCGCGACAACTGTTGCTTCAGCAGCCGCCCCTGATATTTCACCAAACCCCGACAGGCCGGGATCAATCCCAGCATCGCTTTCACCATCGTGCTTTTCCCCGCGCCGTTGGGGCCGAACACACCAGTTAATTGCCCGGATTCTAAATGGAAATTCACGCTGTTGAGAGCCGAAATTCCGCGATAATTGACAGCCAAGTCTTGCACTTCTAGCATAATTCGAGATTTTGAGAACGATTCTTGTTCGTACCTACTAGAATAGGATAACTCGAAAAAGCAATAACGATTATCGTTCCAAAGGTAAAAATGTTAAAGAAGTTGCCTGGAAAAACCCGCAGATTGTGCGGTGCGACTGTTTTGGCGATCGGCTGCGGAGTGGTTGGGTGCAGTGGAGGACAGAACTCAAGCAATGGGGGGCCACAGAGTCCCGCCGCCAACTTGCCCAAAGTCGTCGCCACGACTGGCGTTATCTGCGACATAACTAAAGAAATTGCTCAAAGTTCGATCGACACCATCTGTCTCATCAAGCCGGGAGACGACCCCCACGCCTATCAAACCAAGCCGGAAGACCGCAAAGCGATTGAAACCGCAAATCTGATTTTATACGGCGGCTACAACCACGAACCCAGCATCATTAAGTTAATTCAATCCAGCAGTAATTCCGCGCCCAAAATCGCCGTACACGAACTCGCAGTTCCCAAACCGCTGATGGGCGAACACGAGGACGAACACGGCGAAGAGAAAGCGGAAAACAAATCCCATGCAGAAGGCGAAAAAATTCCTGACCCTCACGTTTGGCATAACCCTCAAAATGGCATCCGTATGGTAGAAACAATTCGGGATGAATTGAGCAAAGTTTCCCCCAGCAATGCTCAACTTTATACCAAAAATGCAGCAAGCTTAACAGATGAGTTGCAAAAAATAGATACTTGGATAAAAGCTCAAATTGCGACAATTCCAGCTCAAAAACGCAAGTTAGTAACAACTCACGATGCTCTGACTTACTATGCCGATGCTTACGGTTTGGAGATTGCTGGAGCTTTGCAGGGTGTGACAACAGAGGAACAGCCCACAGCAGCCAGAATTGCGGAATTGTCCTCAGAAATGAAGACTGCAGGAGTGCCGACAATTTTTGTCGAAACCACAACTAATCATAAGTTGATGGAGACTGTGGCGAGGGAGGCAAATGTCAAAATTTCGGACAAGGAACTTTACAGCGACGAGTTGGGCGGCCCCGGCACCGGTGCTGATACCTATGAGGGAATGCTGAAAACTAATACTTGCGCGATTACTTCTGGCCTCGGCGGTAATTGTACTGCCTTTGCAGGAGAAGCAACACTAACTCCCAAACCATAGACTTCGTACGGTGCAGCAACCACCTTACATTTACTGGGTACGCAGAAAAACGCAGCGATCGCCCTCGCAGGGGTTTTCGATGGCGAACGCTGCGTTTGCTTCGATGACTTTAAGGTGAATTTTCCCCATCGGTGCTGGGGGGTTTTTGCCCAATTCCCAATTGCTTCTTAGACAATTTTAAGTCTTTCCAAAGCGCCTTAATATCTTTATAGGCTTTCTCAGAGCTAATTTTTCCCCCAGTTTCTAGCGAGCAAATATAAGTGATTTTTTGAGCAAACTCCTGCAAGTTGGCATTAAACGCCAAGTTTTCTGGCGTGAAATCACCGTAGTAGCGATTGCGAGGATGTAAAAAATCTTCCCGCTCTTTCATTGCCCCCTCCTAATTTAACTTTTGGTATGCAACTTTTGTTTCGGTCTCTGCTGTTAATAGCACTATTTGTACTTAGTATCGCGGCTTTAACTTGCTTCTATTGTATTGCGTAAGTAGCAATTGTGCTTTTTCGCTCTGTATTTAGTCTATTAATACAGTCTTAACCTTAAGTTAGCTTTATTTTAACTTTTCTTTAACCTAACAGCCAAAAAATTGGGAAATGCGAGTTTCGCATCTCCCTTTAGATAGATTTTAGAACGGTTGATTAACCTTTTCTGAAGCAGAATATTTATTTGTTGCACTCGCAGCCGGTGTGGCCGCAGCCGCTGCCGTTGGGGTGGCCGTCAGCGCAAGCACTGGAACAGTATTGTTTGGCGTCTTTTTCAATGGCGTCACTGAGGTTGACAACGCACAGACAAGAAGGACAGGCACATTTTGTTTGGGTGACGGTGGTCATTTTACATTCTCCTGGTGGGGTTGTTTGTCTCTACTTATATATGAACATATATTCAGATATTAGTCAAGGGAATGTAAAAGTTTTGTTACAAAACGTTTGCCATCGCACTAAAATGAAAATGAGAATTAAAACAAGCCTGGAAAAGATGTCACCCAACTCTGCTTTTAACGGAGCGATAAGTCAGTCTCACGAACAAAACGATACACCAACGTGCGATCGACCGCACCTAGTTGACTGTTTGCGGGCGGGGGACATCCAAGAACACGTTCTCAACACCGCAAAAGCGCAGCGGATGGCAGAGTTTTTCAGTCTTTTGGGAGATGCGAACCGCCTGCGGCTGCTGTCGGTATTGGCAAAACAAGAACTGTGCGTGTGCGACTTGGCTGCGGCGTTGAGTATGAGCGAGTCAGCAGTATCGCACCAGTTGCGGGCATTGCGGGCGATGCGGTTGGTAAGTTACCGCAAGGTTGGGAGACAAGTTTTTTATAGTTTACTCGATCGCCACGTTTTGGAACTTTACCAAGCAGTCGCCGAACACTTAGACGAAGCCTAATATTATTCTCCTTCGATGGTGTGGCCCGTAGCGACAACAGCTTGTTTAATTGACTCTTCAGAAGCTTTGGCTTCAACTGTAACAGTCTTAGCCGCTATATCCACCTTAATAGAAGCATCGGATTCAACAGTTTGGATGGCTTTGGTAATTGTATCACCGCAGCCAGTACAGACGATCGACGGAACTTTGAGTAGGAGTGCCATAATAAAAGCCAAATATTGTAGATGACAGTATTGATTGTGCTTTTATTTTAATCTAATTTCGCTTTCCAAGCAAAAGTGCGCCAGAATAAATTCTGACGCTACAAAAAGTAACTCCTCAGGCGCAGACTAATGATTAATGACTGATGACTAATGACTGATGACTAATGACTTAGTATCTGGTACGCACCGCCCAACGGCGGCGGCTACAGGTCGCAAACTAACAACTAAATCTACCATATCCGCTAAAGAAAGAGCTTGCCGCGCGTCAGAAACCGATTTTTCCGGTTGCGGGTGACACTCAATAATTAATCCGTCTGCACCGCAAGCAACCGCTGCTTTGGCTAGTGGTGCGACTAATTCTCGCTTGCCGACGGCGTGAGAAGGGTCTACAATTACTGGCAAATGAGTTAACTGTTTCAGCGCTGCGACGGCACCTAAATCTAATACATTCCGCGTGTAATTGTCGAAGCTGCGGATGCCTCTTTCGCACAGAACTACATCAGGATTTCCGTGACTGAGAATGTATTCGGCGGCCATCACAAATTCTTCAATTGTGGCTGACAAGCCGCGTTTTAGCAGGACTGGTTTTCCGGCTTGACCGATCGCCTTTAGTAACTCGAAGTTTTGCATATTCCGACTGCCTATTTGCAGCATATCAGCATAGGTGACAACTGGCTCGATTTGGGCGATCGACATTACCTCTGTCACCACGGGTAAGCCGTAACGCCGGCTGACATCCGCCAAAATTTCGAGTCCCTCAATTCCCATCCCTTGGAAAGAATAGGGAGAAGTGCGGGGTTTGTAGACTCCACCCCGCAAAGCTTGCACCGATGCGGCGGATAGTTGGCGGGCGACTGTTTCCATTTGTGCGGAACTTTCGACGGTACAGGGGCCGCCGATTATTAATAATTCTGTGCCGCCGACTGAGACTGTTTCTGAGAGTTGAACAATTGTTTGGTGTTCTGGATGAGATTTGGTTACGAGTTTGGCTTCTAACATTAGGGAATTTTCCTGGGAAATTTAAGTGGGTGGTTGACAACAAAAAACCCGGAACTTTTAAGAGTTCCGGGTTGGTGCGAAAAGACAGCGCGACAATTTACCCAGAACTTTTGTTGGGCCAAAAATAAAAGCTGTAGTACCAGTTACTGAATAATGTCATCGCTGTTTTCGCTTGTGCTCGATTGGTTGTTGGGTAAAGAAGTAGAAAAAACAAAACCGCAGGTGTTAATCTGCGGTTCGCCCGGATGTTCACAGTGAATTGTAAATTCACTCCGGGCGAACTTGGCTGTACCAAAAATAAAAATAGCTGTTGGCTGTGAACATAGGTGAAGTGCTGCGATTTGTGGATTAAACACAATACTATTGGACAAGCTATCACAGGGAGACTGGGATGTCAAGTTATTTTTTGCAAAATATAATTGCCGTTTCCTCCGGGGGCGGACACGGCAATGCCGTTTCCCTACGGATATTGGGGGCTTCGGCATTACTCTGGGGGCGGACACGGCAATGCCGTTTCCCTACAGATATTGGGGGCTTCGGCATTACTCCGGGGGCGGACACGGCAATGCCGTTTCCCTACAGATATTGGGGGCTTCGGCATTACTCCGGGGGCGGACACGGCATTGCCGTTTCCCTATGGATATTGGGGGCTTCGGCATTACTCCGGGGGCGGACACGGCATTGCCGTTTCCCTACTATGATGTTAATCCCAGCCGAAATCTCGATCGCACAATTCGGCTAGTCTTTGGTTGTGCGATCGAAAATATGCTCTCAATTGCTCGTATACTGTGTCGCTGATGGGCGGATATTGGGTGGCGTTGTATTTTTCGTAGGTTTGTAGTTGGTGCGGCGGCAATTCTAGAAATTCTAAGACGCTGTTGTATGTGCCGAAGGTATTGGTATACAAGTCTTCGCTTTTGAGGATTAAAAGTTGTGATTTGGGAAAAAGTTTCATCCAGGCTGGAAGTTGGTCGGCGTAAATGCCGCGGGTTAGATAACTGTGGTGTTGGTGTTCGTAACTGTAGTAGTTTGGGTTGGCTGTGAGTTTTTCTATTTCGCCTTTGAGTCTTTCGGGTTCGGAGGCGATCGCACTTTCTAATGATAGGGATTCGTAGCCTATTTTGATATAGTAATAATAGTGGGAAATTGCCCGTTCTACTGGGTTTCTCAGCAGGGCGATTATTTTAACTTTCGGGCATAAATCGTGGATTCGTTGCGGAACTTGGGGGTGACAGATGTAGTAGGGGCTGGCTTCTCCGGTTAGTAGATTTTCGCCTGTTTGGGGCTGGGGAAATTGGGTATAGTACCAGTCTGGGCTTTTGTCGAAGTTGAAGTCGAAGTAATGGATTTCTTTTTGGGCGGCGGGGGCGATTTGGGGATGTTGGATTAGGTAATTGTACAGAGAGGTTGTGCCGCCTTTTTGGGCGCCGATGATGATGAAGTCGGGGGGTTTGGGAGTTTGTTTCATGGGTGGGGGTGATAGGTTGATATTTGGCACTTGTACTGACAGTGCGCTGGGGGTAAAATGGAAATTCGATCGCACTTTGACGCATTACCGAAATTCGATCGTACTTTGACGCATGGCGGAAATTCGATCGCCCAAATTAGATTCGATCGCACCGATACGCCTGACGACCATTCAATCGCCCACTCTACATTCTAGGTTCCGGCGATTGAATTCGCTAGCAACGCCAGCACAACAAAGTCGGCAACGCAAGGGCTGGGAAATACATCTATTGCGATCGCGATCGCAGTTTTTGGGCGATCGCACAGATTCTCGCTCTGGACACTGACAATCGGATTGAAATAAGCTAGGGTGTAGTTCCCCAGACCAAAATCTTTGCAGGGCAAATCTTTCGCTGAGAAATATATTATCGGCGGTGATTTTGGTTGCGGGTTTGTGGGTTTTATTGTTCAGCCGAGGTACAGATTTAAATTTGTGCAAGAGGCTGATATGCAAGTTGCGGAAAATGGGAACTATATAAAGATGGGATTGTACTGTCAAGCAGTAACTACCTGCAATACCATCTCTGAAATTATTCAGGAAGGCGTCAATGTTTAAGAGCAAATTATCCAAAGTTATCGTATCGCTGCTGCGGCGGATTGCTGGTGTTACCAGATCCGGGGCAAAGCGGCTGATGAGAGCAATGCTGCAAGCCCTGATGGCTATGGGCCGCAGGGCGAGACTGCCGATGGCGGGGTTTGTGCTGCCGACGGTGACGATGGTGTTGCTGGTAGTGATATTGTTGACTGTGGCGATTACCCTGCGATCTTTCGATCGGGCTAATACTGCTCGCAACGTGCGCGTGAACCAGCAGGTGCTGGCGGCCGCGACTCCCGCGCTCGATCGGGCAAAAGCGAAAATTCAGTATGCCTTATCCCCTCAAGGAAGCGGAACACTTGATACACCATCAGACTTGAGCGTTTACCAAGCGATGGATTCAGATCGCTTTAAATTTGGAGATGAGGATGTTCTACAGATCAAGTTCGATCTTGATAATTCAAATGCCATTAATCCTCCACCTACAGATATAACTAAAATCAATGAAAGCGAGAGGATAAATACCGCTTGGAGGTTCGCTGTAGATACTGACAACAATGGTAAATTTGATACCTACACTCTATACGGGATATATTTTCGCAGCCCACCTCGCGATCTGAACACAGGAGAGTTTAATAGAGCTAGAAAGGGTTTAGAAGCCAGAACCCCTCCGATGTCGGTATCACAAGGTTCTACCAACGCGATCTGCAAGGCCGCAGCAGGTACTAGCGCTAGTTTGGTAGGCAGTTCGGACTGGTACAAAGCAGATGGCGTACTCAAAAAAAGCTTATTTGTTTACACAGTGAACGTGCCGATCACTAATATTACGGGAGTCGCTACACCAGCAAACTACGAAATATTTAAAGGAAGTCAAAGTTTCTCAGCTTTGGAGTACCAACAAGACCAAAAACGCATTCCACTACAAAATAATGCGGTGGTTTATGAAGATGATTTAGAAGTATCTCCCGGTCCGGCTCTGCGTCTGAACGGACGGATATTTACTAACAGTAACTTTATGGTCACTAACACGAATACAGGCCCGGTGGCGTTCTATCTCGTTAGCAGCAAAGAATCGTGTTTCTACGACCTAGAAAATAGCAAAATAGTCGTTAGTGGTAATGTGGTTAACGGCTGGTCGGGAAGTAGTGGCAACACTGGCAAAGACATAGCAGTTCATCTATTTGGGAAAGAGGCTACCGATCCAGTCATCACAAAAGCAATCAAAGGCGGCAGCGACCAATCTGTAGCCTACAAAGATGGTGCTTTGGGGGTCATGTACAATAACAAAGCTTATTCCGATCGCATCGGTCTGTTAGTTTCCGAACAGGAAAAAAATGCCGCTACTTCCGATCCCCAGGAAGTTAAAAATGCCATTGCCAAACAAGTTGAGGAGGAAACCGACCCCAGTCCTCCCAGCGCAGATCGTCAAAACGAGATTCGCCGAGAAAACCTGGAATCTTACTTTAGATTGCGGACACGGAAAGTGCCTTTTGCAGAAGTGCCGGCCACTGGGGACGCATTGGCTGGCTTTGTTAACCCTACAACAAAAGTGGTGACTACATCTCCCTTCGTCGGTACAGGGGATGAACTGCGACCCGTGGATGCCTGGGTTATGCCTTTGGACACCAACACTAAACTCGATACAACAAGTGTCAGGCTCAAAGCCAACAGCCCGGAAAAGGTAGAGGAAGATAATAAAGAATCCGAGTTAGGCGATCGCATAGTCGTAGGGAACAATCTACCAGCACTGAGGTGGAGAAGCGATTTGAACCCTGCCAAATTTGTCGGTGAAGGTGAGGAAGGAAGAGACACATTAACAGGAGTTAATTGGCTGGATGGGGGCCAACGCTACCGAGAACCCCAAGTGAAGCAGTTCGCAGATGTAGGGGGAGCAGAGAGGGACGGCTTCTGGGAAAAGAGTACGGCCCAAGCACCTCAAACAGCAGTTGATGCCATTGGCGGATTGCGGGTAATTACGGGTGCGGGTGTTTACGAGCGCACAAACTCTTTTCTGCCACCTCCTAAAGTCTTCAACCCTGCTGCGAATGCAGTATCGGAGTTCTACGACGATCCGGCAACTACTGCTGTAGAAAAGTTCCCCGTTGTTTGGCCCGACTCCATGCCGATGTCACCGGGCCCGAATTCTGCAGTTTATAACAATAATTCTGCTGCTTCTATTCCTGTGGGCTGGACTCCTCCTGCTTTTTTGACGACTGCCATTTGGAACGCTTTGCCCACCAATGGAACTCCACCAGGAGGAGCAGCCCGTACCATTGACCCCAATACTCCTCAGTATGCTAAGGGCGACTTGCGGATGCGCGCCACTGCGCTCTATCACTACGCAGACAACACAAGCGATCAAGCTGCTAAATTAGCTGATACCCCGCTGGCTTGTGTCAGCAGCTATTACGATCCCAGCTACCGATACAAGAACGCCGCTGGAACTTTATTTGATTCCAGTCTCAACCGTCCAGGTTTGCCATTGGGAAGCGATAACAATGGTAAATCCAACAACGGCATCGTCTACGGCCCTCCTGCCGCCAGACCGACCGGTGCCACTCTGACAACAGCTCTCCTGACTGATCCATCAACTCTGACTTCAGTAGGAACAACAGAGAATCGCTTGAATTATCAAGCCAGTCTCGTCTTCCCCGACGGTAGGTTTGTCAACGAGAACTTAAGGAAGGCTTTGCAGAAGGCTGACACGGAACGCAGCTTGTCGGAAAAAGCTGCGATAGACTCTACTCTTTGCTCTTTTAAAATTTTGGCCGCTCCGACTACAGGCTTTGCTACCACCTACCTGGATCACGGGACAATTCGGGAAGTTGCTTTTCTCAATCCTAGGGAAGTTAAGGCGATCGACAAAGATGACCCAAGCACTGCGGTGGACGAGACTTATAGCCTCAGCAGTCCTTTGGCATCTTCCGGCGGTAGCGGCTTGATGGCAGCCACTCAGATGGCAAAGCTAACCGGACAATACGACAATCCCCTAGCCCAGAGGCAACCCCTCGAAATCCGGGTCACGCAATTAGATATCGATAAGCTCAGGAACAAAAATTCGATAACCTACAAGCGAGTGCCCGTCATCAACGCCCTTAACCCAGAGTATATGCTGCCTTACAGCGGCCTAATTTACGCCAGCCGTGATGATGCAGCACCCGATCGCAGCGATCGCACTCCCAATAGTGCGGGCAATGGCATTGATACAACCCGCAGCCAGCTAAGCAGTTCAACTGATTCTCGGCTTGACCCCAGCCGCCGCCCCCACGGAATTATGCTGATTAACGGATCTAGCTTGGGTCGCCCGACAACTGTAAGCACGGTGACAGACGTACTCAAAGAGAAGGGTCTGCTGTTGACTTCTAACCTGCCGGTATACATCCAAGGTGAATTTAACAAACACACAAAGAGGGAATTTAAAGGGGCTTTTAGTTGGACTCCCAGCGATTTCTACGGCCGCCTGGGTAACGACCTAGATCCCGATTTTGCTTGTCGCTTCAATGATCCCCGATACCCTGGCAAATGCGCTGGCAGCGATAATTGGCGAGCGGCAACCGTCCTCTCGGATGCGATTACCCTACTCTCTGAGCCAGTGTCAGGTAATTTACAGGATGGCTTCCGGTACGGTGTCCGCAATCACGGAGATTTTGACCTGAGAAATAATGCAGGTACCGCGATCGTCGGCTATGACTTGAATGGCGATGGTGACACCAGTGATGTCTATCCTAATGAAGCTGATTTCGGGTTTGACCTCAATGGAAATGGGACTACGAACGATACGGGCGTTACGGGCGTTAAAGAGACCGATGTAACGGCTAAAGCCGCTCGCAGGATTAACGGTTTCGGTGCTAACAACTACGTCACTAACGGTTTGAGTAGCGGTGCTGCTTTTGACATTCTCAACCAAGAAAAGTTCGGGCAAAGCGCGGGAACTACCGTTTCACCAAAAGACGAAAACTACCGCACTAACACCGGTGCGGCTCCCAACAGTTCATACTTCAACAATTTCGTTACGCCAGTTCAGCGACGGGCTAATAATTCAATTAAATTTCCAGAGTATGTGATGGAAATCTGCCGGAAGTTGCCTGTTTCAGCTTGCGGGCCTAATGACTGGGTAGTTGGTATTGATGCTGGTACTGCGGGAGTATTTGAACCTGCTGAAATACAAAAAGCAAGCCTTGTCCCAGCAACTACATCGGTCGGTCAACTTTGGTCGGGTACAACAGCTCAACCAGCTATCGATCCCGCAGATAGACGATATCCCCGTCGCGTAGCTTTTGTGCGAGACAGCTCAGGTAAGCTAGTTTTGAGCAACAACCTCCCTATCGCGCTGGGAATTGCTAGCCCCACTCAAGTAGCTTTCTATGCTACTTCCACAGATCCTGTCTCTGTGGACGGTACCCCCATACCTACTCCTGTCACTGGTACGCCTCAGCTAGCAGATAACGCTCTTTGGTATGCGACAACCACGACTCCAACCACTCCCAACGATCTGACCAAAATTAACTATGGCAATGATAAACCTCTGTTTTACGCCAAACTACCCACAGCTAATGTTGAGCAGCCACAGCTAAGACCTACTTTGCAGATTCAGGCCACAAATTCTCAACCTGCGGCTGCTGGGGCTCCTGGAATAGGCAACAACGCCAACGAAATGCGATGGGTACAAAAAGCACGAACGACGGAGTTTAACCTCATAGTCGCCTCCAATGACGTTCCTTCTCGGGCTATCTCTTCCACCCTTGGCGATAGCAATGGTGGTATGCAAAACTTGCCCCGCTTTGTGGAAAATTGGAAAGACCTAACTCACTCGATCGCAGGTTCGTTTATCCAATTTAAGCGCAGTTCTTACGCAACTGCTCCCTACCTATCTGTTATTAACGATACTGCTTCTGGTTCTCTATTCAAGGCCAAGCTATTCGACTACGACACAAGCTACCCCTCTACCCCTTACAAAATCGAAACGGGAGGTGGTACGATCGGCTACTTCGTACCACCTAATCGGGAATGGGGATTTGATGTAGGTTTGCTTTCACAGCCCCCTGACTTGTTCGCCCAAAAATTCACTCTCCCTGCTTCTCAGAAAAAACCTGACGAATACTTCAGAGAAATCAGCCGGGATGATGATTGGGTAAAAGCTTTGTTGTGCGCTGAAAAATTGAATAATCGCACTCTCTCTGGTAACTATGCTGCCAATGACAGCGCTACAAAACCAAGAACAGACTGTCCTAACCTTTCGTGACCTTTAAACGCTCACATTCCTGAGTTCCAAATGCGGAGTGCTTACTATGATCAAACGCCAACAGCCACAAAGTTTACATAAGTCTCCAGAAGCCGGCTACACGATTATCGAGTCATTGGTAGCGATGATTGTAGTTTCGGTGCTGATGATTGCGATCGCCCCTGTGATGGCTTTCTCGGTAGCAACTCGCGTCCAAGCCAAACGGATAGAAATGGCCACTCAAGCAGCCAAAACCTATATTGAGGCGCTCAGGTCTGGGGCGATCAACCAGGGGTTTCCCACTCAGTACACTACCAACAACGATTTACACAACACCCCGGCTCCAACCGACATCAACGCTCTTTACTGCATAGACAAAGATGGAGATCAAACCTGTACCGCTGGCAGCAATCAAGACCTTGTAGTTCAGGGCTACTACTTTAACAACTTACCAGCTACTACAGATCCGACCAAAACAGGCTACAGCTTAATTGTTCGGGTTTACAGAGCTAGTTCTTTTGCTAGTGGCGTCGGAGCACTAAAAACTCAGAAAGATCTAAACGCACAGCAAGGAATTACGACCTCAGGGCTGGGAAATCTCCAAGCGCCTTTGGTAGAAATGAGAACAGAAATAGGCGCTAGCGATAGACAAGGTGCTTACAACAGTTTGTGTACTCGCATTAATGGCGCCACAGGCTGTCAGTAATCATCAAAGTCCCCGTTATTAAATTTACAATCGCTCCCCCCATTTGGCAGAGGAAACAGTCAAAATGAAAACTTTACTCAGGTTGCTTCTCAAAAGTCAGAACCAGCGAAACCGCTCCGGGCCAGCTCAAACCGAAAAGGGCATGACTCTGGTCGAGCTATTAGTCGGAGCAATTATGGCGTTTTTAATCATTACGCCAATGCTCGGTTTTGTAGTCGATATGCTGAATACCGACAGGAGAGAACAAGTCAAGTCAAATACCGAGCAAGACCTTCAGGCCGCCGTTGATTTCATCTCCGAAGATTTGAGTCAAGCTATTTATATTTACGATCAGGCGGGAATCACTGCTACCACTGCTGCTAAACTTCCTCCTCCTCCTGCAAATACCACAGGTACTCCAATTTTAGTATTCTGGAAGCGACAGCTAATGAAAAATTCTCTGCCTATTAATACCACTGTTAGTACAAAAAAACCAAGCGAGTGCCAAAATAAACCGGCCGACTGCAATGACACTTATGTACTATCATTAGTTGCCTACTACCAGATTAAAGATAGTACACCTAACTCTACTTGGTGCCAGCCTTCAGGAGGCCCTTGTCCTAGCCGTATAGCCCGCTATGAAATTAGGGAGCCAATTAGGAATCCCTACACAATAGATGCCACGAAACCTTATTACGATGCGACAGATTTAAGTGATAGTCAAAAAGGCAGTGATGCCTTTAATAAAGACTTTGACTTTAGTAAGCCCACAGTAAATGTGACTATGGGAGCAAATTTTCCCGATCCTCAAATATTGGTTAATTACATCGACCACAGTAGCACTAATGTTCCAATACCAACCGGAACTCAGTGTCAATCTCTTCTTGGCGTAACACCACCATCACCACCAGCAACATTCAATGCAAACGATTTACTAATAACAGACGGCTCAACCCACAGCTTTTACAGTTGTGTTGATACATCTAAAAACATAGCCAGAGTTACGATCAGAGGAAACAGCCTCCGCCGCCTTCAAGCCAACGATGCTGAGTTCAAAACCACCAGTGCGGCATATTTCCCAACAGCAATCGTGCAAGTACAAGGTCTAGGTGGGTTAGGAAAATAACTTATGTCGGAAACTGATTGCCTAATCCCGTCACTAGCAGATAAAACAGGAGAGTAAAATGAAAACGCCAATATTATTAAAAGTTTTGCAGATTTTTGCAACAAAAGCAAACCCTAATTTCAAGAAAACTGCATCCAGGGGCGATGGAGGATTCACGCTTTTAGAAGTGCTTGTGATAGCGTTAATCGTAGGTATATTAAGCTCGATCGCCGCTCCGAGTTGGGTGGCATTCATCAACAGACAAAGAGTTCGCACCGTGAACGATCGAGTTTTCCAATCATTACGACTTGCACAAAGCGAAGCAAAGCGAAGCAAGAGCGAGGTCACAATTACATTTTCTGCCCCATCTGTCGATCCGCCAACAATTACGTTTAACCCGCCACTAGCTACGGGTGGTAGCACGCAGACGTTAAATGCTGGAGGTGAAATTAAACCCGGAACCATTGCACTTGTTTCTAACGCAACCTCAATCACTTTTGACTACCAGGGAAACGTGAAGGATCAACTTCCCTTAGATACATCAGTAACTCCAAATATTCGTCGATTTGTGGCCACAGTTTCTCCTGTTAACGGTGGTGGTAAGCAGTGTGCGATCGTGGAAACTATCATAGGAGGAATGAGAACTGCTGAAGGAAACGATCCAGCAAATGGTGGGTGTCCTTTATAGCTTTAAATAAATTTAATCTTAATTTCTAACAGCAATTCCGCATAAGTTCGGCATTGCTAAAATATATTAATTAAAATTATTTATATTTCAAATCATATTAAAACTGTCAAAAAATGCAGCTAGAACTAAAACAAATAATCATCCAGCCAGGAAATCAACTATTACTCAAAGACATAACCTGGCCGATGTTTGAAACCCTACTAACAGAATTGGGAGAAAGTCGCGCATCCCGACTTTCATACAGCAAAGGAACATTAGAAATCCTGGTTCCCCTACCCGAACACGAAGTTGGCAAAGAAAATATTGGCGACTTAGTAAAAATTCTCCTAGAAGAATTAGACATCGAATTTTTACCTCTGGGTTCCACGACATTCAAAAATCAAAAAATGGCTCAAGGAGTAGAACCAGATACCTGTTTCTACATCCAAAACGAAGCCGCAGTCAGAGGCAAAAACCGCATCGACTTAGAAACAGACCCACCTCCCGATTTAGCCATAGAAATCGACCTCACCTCCCGCACTCAGTTCAACAACTACGAAGCCTTAGGAGTACCCGAATTGTGGCGCTACAACGGCCGCAACCTGCAAATCAGCGTATTGCAAAATGGAAAATACATACAGTCCGATCGCAGTCTCCAGTTTCCCAACTTCCCCATCACCGAGCTCATCCCCCAGTATTTGCAGCAAAGCAAAACAGCCGGCAGAAACGTCGCCATGAAAGCCTTTCGATCTTGGGTAAAAGCGCAAATTTAGCATCGGGCGATCGACTCTCATCCACACCGGGCGATCGAATCAATACCCGCGATTTATCCGATCGGGCGATCGACTCTCATCCACACCATGCGATCGAATCAATATCGGCGAATTATCCGATCGGGCAATTTATCCGATCGGGCAATTTATCCGATCGGGCGATCGACAAATTTGCTGTAGTGATATCGTTTCCGGTTGCACCAGCGACATGATATAGAGGACACCGCAGTGCCGTTTCCCTACCGCGATTTCCTGACTGCCGTTTCCTTACCCGCATTTAAATTGGTATAAATTTTCAGTAAATACCGATCTACACAGTCACCAAACCCAAAAGTTAAAATATAGCCAATAAAAAATAGCTCCTCCTAGCTGTTTTTTTGCCAGCTAAATATCAGGGAGTGCATCTACGTGTCCATAAATAAAACGCTCAAAGGCAGAGCCACTACACCTGCCGCAGGTTTTACAATGATAGAGCTATTGATAATTATTTTAATCATAGGAATATTTAGTGCGATCGTCGCCCCCTCCTGGCTAATGTTCATCAACAACCAGCGTTTAAAGGTATCGCTCGATCGAGCTTATTCGGCAATGGAACTTGCCCACAGCAACGCCAAACGCGACAAAATTTCATGGCAAGCCAGCTTCAAACAAGTAGGAGAAAATGTACAAATAGCCGTTCACCCAGCCGACATTCCCCCAGGCCAAGTACCAGCCAGTCAATGGAAAAACCTAGAACCGCAAATTCAAATAGATCCAGATGAAACAACTGTACTCCAAGTAAATGAAAACAACGAGCAAAAAGAAAAAGGCACAATCCGGCGAGTCATGTTCAACCACCGAGGTTGCCCCGTATCTCGAAGCGACCACGACTGCACCCTAACCAGTATCAGAGCCAAAGGAACCCTAACACTATCTCATCCCAACTTAAAAAACAGCCAACGCTGCATCATCATCTCCACTCTCCTAGGACATAAGCGCACCTCCCACAGACAATCAAAACCCAATGAAAACAAAAGATATTGTTACTGACAGGGCGATCGCGTACCGCCCCGCAAGCTACGATTCTTTTGGAGTAGGGAAACCGCACTGCCGTGTCCTCAATAGCCGTGTTGTTGATGGTTATATGCGCTCGCGCCCGATCGATTATTTTGGAGTAGGGAAACGGCACTGCCGTGTCCTCAATATCCTTGTTGTCGATGGTTATATGCGATCGCGCCCGATCGATTATTTTGGAGTAGGGAAACGGCATTGCCGTGTCCTCAATAGCCGTGTTGTCGATGCTTATATGCGATGTCAATTCATGACGCAGCATACGATATAATCAACTACTTCTTATTACTCGGCGCAATCTTCTCAATAGAAATCAGCGCCTCCATCACCGACTCCACAATCGGCGCCGCCACCGTACCGCCCGAAGAACCCTCCTTAGGCTCATCAATCACCGCCAGCACCACATACCGAGGAGCCTCCGCTGGCATGATCCCCACAAAGCTAGTAATAATCGCGTCCTTAGAATAACCCCCACCAGAATTAGCTTTTTGAGCCGTCCCCGTTTTCCCAGCTATCCGATACCCGGGAATTTGTGCAGCTTTCCCCGTACCGCCATCAACCACAGTTTCCATCATTTCTAACACCTGCTTAGTAGTTTCAGGCGAAAAAATTTGCTTTGTAGCAGCCCTCGGAAGCTTCCAATAAGCTTCACCTTCCCTATCAAAAAGTCCCTGCACCACGTGAGGAGTCACCAACTTGCCGCCGTTAGCCAAAGCTCCGTTAAGCTGCACCAACTGCATCGGAGTAATCGAAAAACCCTGCCCGAAAGCCGTAGTAGCCACTTCCACCGGAGAGTTAATAAATTGCTCTCGATTTTTAAGCTGACTGGTTACTTCAAAAGGCAAATCAGTTCCCGCAGTTTGTCCGAGTCCGAGTTTTTCTAAAGCTTGATAGTAAAGAGAAGCTTTCATACTTCTCATTACGTGCACCATCCCCACATTACTAGAATGTTTCAAAATCTCAGTAACAGTGGAAGGGCCGCGCGCGCCTGCGAATTTGTAATCGGAATTTTGGATAGTCCAGCCATCCATGTAAATCCGACCTTCGTCCTTAAACACACTATTAGGTTTCACAGCACCCGCTTCGAGAGCGATCGCCACATTAATTGCTTTAAAAGTCGAACCAGGCTCATAAACATCAGTTACAGCCCAATTTTTATAGCGCGACAAATCGAAATTAAAATATTGATTCGGGTCATAAGAAGGTTCCGCTACCACAGACAGCAATTCCCCGTTACGGGCATCCATCACAATCACCGTGCCCCGCTTGGCTTCGTATTGCTTCATTTTTTCCTTGAGAGCAACTCGGGCTACCCGCTGCAAGCGACTGTCGATCGTCAGTTGCAATTTCAAATCATCAAGCTGCACAAATCCCGCCGTCAGCCGATCGGGAACCCAATTCCCATTGCTCGACCTGCTAAACTGAATCGACGGCATCGATCGTTCCAGCAAATTCTGCTGGCTGTATTCCACCCCGGCTTGTCCCTTCCGTTCCCCGTCCACATAACCGAGGATATCCGCCGCCAACTCCTGCTGCGGGTAAAAACGCTGCTGCTGCCGCAGCAACTCCAGGCCATCCACCGGACTGTCTTTAATTTGCATCTGAGCGATGCGATCGGCAACCTCTTGAGCCAGAGAATCCGCAATTGTAATACCGCTTTCACCTAGATTAAACCTGCGCAGCAGTTCAGTTTCCGACGTAGTGCCCGGACTCAATTCGATCGCCAGCATCGGAGCCAACTTAGCAGCAATTTCCGCCTTCGAGTGGTTGAACAACTTCGGGTGAGCGTAGAGCGTGTACACCTGTCTGTCGATCGCCAAAACATTCCCCGCGCGGTCAACTATCGGGCGTCTCGGCACAAACGGCTTCGTTTTGAGAGTTTGCTGCTGCTCCGCTTGTTTGCGCAGCGCCGGAGCTCGCGTCACCTGCAAATAAAACAAATTCACAGCCAGCCCCAGCCCCCCCAGCATCAACACCGCCCACACGGCCCACAAACGGAACTTCCTGGGTTTTAAACGCTCCACAGGCCGCCCCCAAGGTGGAGCCGTCTGTTGTGGCGATCGGCCGAAACTGCCGTTCGCTCTAGATTTGGCTTGTTTTTCCCACCCAGTGCGATCGCCCGAAGGTTTGGGGCGTTTGAAGTTGGGCGATCTGTAGCGGTCAAAACGAGGGTCGTAGCTCATGGCATTAAAAATTCAATAGCAAGTTAAATCATTTTAGAATTTAGAATTTATTTAGATTTTAGAACAGAGAATTAAAGACTTGGGAATGAGCGATCGCTATCAGGGTTTGGAGCAAACCTAGAGTTGCATTTTTGTTTTTGAAGTCGTGTTAATTATTTTTAATTTTTAACTTCTGGTGGGAAAAAGCAAATCGAGCGCAACTTGAAAACAAGCCAAAAAGGAAATTAGATCCTTAAATTCTCGGGCCCTCGGACACTCAGGCCCTCGGGCACTTTCCGCTTTGACACAAGCTTAATAGCCCAGCGGTGTTTCCCCACCGGCTCGATTCTTGAGAGCAGGCTCAGAGTTTGGTGCCGCGACAAGGGGCGATCGGGTTTCAGGGGCCGGCTGCAAGAAAATCGTGTCCCCAGGACTCTGCGGAGCCAAACCGGTTTCTGGATTTTGGGCTTCTTTAGCAAGTTGGTGTTTCAAGACTTCGCTAGCAGCACTCAACTGCTGTTCCTGGAGGCGCAGACTTTCCAGTTTTTGATAATCCTGACTCCAGCGCTGCTCGCCGTAAACAGTCAAGCCGTAGAGACTCAGAGCACCGCCCAAAAGCATAACTGCTGCCACTGAGGAGAGGCGCTGTGCCTGCAGGAGCGATCGCAACCACACTGGCTGCTGCTGGCGAGTTGGCAGAACTTTCAGCACCGAGGCGGACGGCCGAGCCTGAGCCTGTTCGTCGGCTGGCGAGTAGTTGGGCAATACCGGTCCTATCTTCGCCCGCCTAGCTTTGGCAATAGAAGTAACTTTGCTTTTGGCTGCGCCAGCAGCGGGCTTGCGGGTCGATCGGGAGCGGGGAGAATCAGGGGATCTGATAGCAGCGGTCATAGAGTTCACCAATACGTAAAGTGGGGTAGCTTCAGCTTGATTGAGGTTAAGAATTTTTTGTCTCGACGATCGCCAGTGGCGGCCATCTGCGTTCGATCGGTTATCCTTACCAAAGATACCTCACAAGCCAACCAACCCATCCTACCACTGGTCTCTTTGACTTCAGGATTTGCAAAAAAAAAAGAAATCTTTGCCGGATAGCGATAATCTATGTGAAATTTATTAATAAATGCAGTATTGTAATCAACGAGCGAATCGTTGAGCTATTCGTGCCAGCATTGTTTCTCGAGTAAACTATTCCCTTCCTTGCGATGGGTTTTCAATGTTAAGGAGTTTTTATGAACAAGGGATTAATTCGTTTGACTTTGGTAGTGGGCTTGGCAGTAGCCCTCGGCGCCTGCGGAGGAGATACCGGTGGCGGTTCCAGCCCTAGCCCCTCTCCGGGCGGCCCTGGCAGCACTGGCACTACTACTACTCCCCCTGCTTCTTCTGCATCTCCAAAAGCCACTCCAGGGGCTGGTGCAACTACTACCCCTGCCCCTTCTCCTAAAAAGTCTCCCTAACTAGGGCGATCCGAGAGTGTTTGCCCAAAGAGCCTAGCCTCCAAGTGAAAAATCGTTCGCTCCTCGCATTTTTTCATCTCAGAGGTCTAGGTCTCAAGTTGGGTGTTAGTTGTAGTCTGATGCTTTTACTAAAGTTCAGTACGTCCCCTTAGAGCCGCAAAGTCCGCTTAGCGCTCGGTTACAAGGAAATTGCCTTTGAAGTGGAAAATTTGACTCCCGGCCTGCTGGTTTGGAAACTCAAGCCTGTAACGGGAGGTTTGAGGACAGTGCCAGTGCTGCTGCCTCAACTCAAGGGTCAACCGGAGGCGATCGCAGATTCGAGGCAAATTTTGCACTCGATCGAGTCTCGCTTTCCTTCCCCGCCACTGTTGCCCGCAGACGAGAGGAAAGCAAGCTGAGGCTGGGACGATCGAAGACTGGCTCGATGAAAGCATCGGCATTGCTACTCGATTTGTTTACTACGAGTTTCGCGCTGGTACGGGCAAGCAAATCGACCCGTCTGTTTTGAGCCAGTTAGTGATTCAATTGGCGCGCCGCCAGTTCGGCATTAACCCTGCGGCAAAACTCGCTCCCGTTGCGCCTGAGTTCTGCTTGAGATTGATTGCACCGTGGCTGGCAGGATTGTTTCTATTTGGTAAGAGATTCCTTGAGCGTGGCAGATATTCCTGCTGCCACCCTGCTGAGTCCTTTAGCTTTGATTCCTCAATACCGAGTTGAGCATCCTTGGCTGTTCGATCGCATTCCCCAAATTCACGCACTTTGTGGGGAAACCCAGCCTCCGGGATGTGAAAGTCTACCGGGCGATCGTCCCTGCCTGAAAATTTCAGATAAATGATTAGCTGCTCCCCAACACTTACTCTCCTTGACCCTCCGGCAGTCGCAAATCGACAAGAGTATGAAAAATATTCCTTATCACATAGTTTATAAAAAGTCAAGGGTATTTGGGAGAGAATATAAATTTTTCAATTTGTTTTAATATTTCTATACTTAGAAGTTAGCAGTAAAACCCTAGCTGGGCCGCAGGCAAAATCATGCTAATCAGTGGTACGATTAGCGATCAAAAATGTATCGAAATGTAAAGTTCAGCGCCGCTCTAGGTCTTGAAAGCCATTTAGTCAAAAGATAGAGGTAAGTAGTTTTATGCCCGCGACCGTCCCCTTTGAACAGATTGACCGGATTGTTTGGAATCAGCACCACGATCCATTTGAAGTGCTAGGCCCGCACGCGATCGAAGAAAATGGCAAAAAAGTCTGGGCCGTCCGAGCTTATCTGCCGAATGCGGATGCGGTATCGGTAGTTCTGCCGGAGGCCAGGGCCGAATACCCGATGAAATCAGAGCATCACCCTCACTTTTTTGAATGTACGATCGAAACCCCAGAACTAGCAAACTATCAACTGCGGGTCAAAGAAGGAGAACACGATCGCTTTATCTACGACCCCTACGCCTTTCGATCGCCCAAACTCACAGAATTTGACCTTCACTTATTCTCAGAAGGCAACCACCACCGGATTTACGAAAAACTCGGGGCGCACCTCACCGAAGTAGGCGGCATCACAGGAGTATATTTTGCCGTTTGGGCTCCGAATGCTCGCAATGTCTCTGTTTTAGGAGATTTCAACTATTGGGACGGCCGCAAACATCAAATGCGGAAATCTCAAAACGGGATCTGGGAAATATTTATTCCGGGACTCGAAGTGGGAACTTCCTACAAATACGAAGTCAAAAACCAAGACGGACATCCCTACGAAAAGTCCGATCCTTACGGTTTCCAGCAAGAAGTGCGGCCGAAAACAGCATCAATTGTCACCGACTTAAGCACCTACACTTGGCACGACAGCGCTTGGATCGAACAGCGGCGGCACACAGACCAACTTACCCAGCCGGTTTCGGTTTACGAATGCCACATCGGTTCTTGGCTGCACGCCGCTACTGACGAACCCGCCGTGCTACCAAATGGGGAAACAGAACCCGCCGTGCAGGTTTCGGAACTGAATCCCGGGGCGCGCTTTCTGACTTACCGGGAATTAGCCGATCGGCTGATACCCTACGTCAAAGATTTGGGATTCACTCATATCGAAATGCTGCCCATCGCCGAACATCCTTTCGACGGTTCTTGGGGCTATCAAGTAACCGGTTATTTCGCCCCAACTTCCCGCTACGGCAAACCTGAAGATTTCATGTATTTTGTTGACCAGTGCCACGCCAACGGCATTGGCGTACTGGTGGACTGGGTGCCGGGACATTTCCCCAAAGACGGCCACGGTTTGGCTTTCTTTGACGGAACTCACTTGTACGAACACGCCGACCCCCGCAAGGGGGAACACAAAGAGTGGGGAACCCTAGTATTTAACTACGGCCGCAACGAAGTGCGGAATTTCCTAGTATCAAACGCTCTGTTCTGGTTTGACAAGTACCACATCGACGGGATTCGCGTAGATGCGGTGGCCTCGATGCTTTATTTGGATTACTGCCGCGAACCCGGAGAATGGTTGACCAACCAGTACGGAGGTAGGGAAAATATCGAGGCCGCAGATTTTCTGCGGCAGGCGAATCACGTCATTTTTAGCTATTTCCCGGGTGCGCTGTCGATCGCCGAAGAATCTACCTCTTGGCCGATGGTATCTTGGCCGACTTATGTAGGCGGTTTGGGCTTCAACCTGAAGTGGAACATGGGTTGGATGCACGATATGCTCGACTATTTCCACATGGACCCGTGGTTCCGCCAGTTCCACCAGAACAACATAACTTTCAGTATGTGGTACAACCACAGCGAGAATTTCATGCTGGCTTTGTCCCACGATGAGGTAGTCCACGGCAAGGCTCACATCATCGGGAAAATGCCAGGGGACGAATGGCAAAAGTTTGCAAACGTGCGGTGTTTGTTTACTTTTATGTTTGCTCATCCCGGAAAGAAAACGATCTTTATGGGCATGGAGTTCGGTCAGTGGCACGAGTGGAACGTTTGGGGGGATTTGCAGTGGCAGTTGCTGCAATTCGATCCCCACCAAAAGTTGAAGCTATTTTTTAAGGATTTGAACAATTTGTACCGCAGCGAAACGGCACTTTACAGTCAAGATTTTGCTGAGGATGGGTTTGAGTGGATTGATTGCACCGACAACCGGCACAGCGTCGTGGCCTTTGTGCGCCGCGAGAAGGATGGGGACGAGTTTGTGGTGACAGTGTGCAATTTTACGCCGCAGCCGCACTCTCACTATCGGGTAGGAGTGCCGGAAGCGGGTTTCTATACGGAGTTGTTTAACAGCGACGCCCGGGAGTACGGCGGCAGCAATATGGGGAATTTGGGAGGCAAGTGGACTGATGAGTGGTGGTTCCACAACAGTCCTTATTCGATCGACTTGTGTTTGCCGCCTTTGGGTGTGTTGATTTTAAAGATCGATCGGGCAAAAACGGCGATGCTTAACTCTCAATAGTTTTGAGTTTTGAGTGGTGAGAGTTTTGAATTAACAATCAAAACTTTCTTAATCGTAAAACTTTGAGGGTATTCAGAAACCCGGTTTATCCAAAAAACCGGGTTTTTTTCTATTTTGTTGTTGTGGCGAAACAAGGAAGTTCGGCAACGGATTCGCTTGCTTCGGATTTAACGGATGTAATACCAATTCCCAATTATCCATTACCAATTTTTAATTTCGAGTATCGGAAGCGCCAAGATTATAAGGAACTTTAGGCGAATCAACGGTTACTACTTCCGAAATAGATTGTTCTGCCACTACCTCTAATTTTGGCAGTGGTAGATGCTTCATTTCCCAGACTTTCAGCAAAATTAGATATTCATAAAAAGCTTGCAGCGTGCACCAAGCCAATCCCGCTTGACCGTCAAGAAATCCGCCGAGTAAAATATACATATAGAAAAAGCGCACCACAGGCCGCAAAGGCAAGCGCAAAGAAAAATCTTTCAAAGCGCGGCGCCTTTCCACCTCCGACGCGCCAAACAATAAATCCCACCAATTTACTTGACCGGCTTCTAATTGGCGGAGAGTTTCAGCCGCCTCGTCAGTCGAGTAGCGGTTGTGCTTTTCAATCCAGCGGGAAAGACCTTTGCTGCAAGTATAGTGAGGGTAGGTTTCCTTCAAAAAGTGAGTAGGCCCGTTGCAGACTTCCCGTTCAGTATGACCGTAGTCAGTAAACCACACTCTGTCTTTGCGAAACAGGCGCATTTGATAGCGGGGATATTGAGTGCTGCGGCGAATCCAGCGCTCCATAAATATTACTTTTTCAGCTACGTAATAGCCGATATATTCTTGACTTTCGATCGCCTTTAAGCATTCAGCAAACAGTGCAGGCGTCATCCGCTCGTCAGCTTCGAGGATGTAAACCCATTCGTATTTGCACGGGACTTCTTGGAGCATCCAAGTCCGCTGGCGTCCGTGAGTTTCAAAGCGGTGCTGCACTGTTTGCACGGCATAGTTCTGAACAATTTCAAGGGTGCGATCGGTGCTGAAAGAATCAACTACAATGATATCGTCACAAAGCAGCGCCGATTCAATGCAAGCGGCGATATCAATCTCTTCGTTGTAAGTCAGAATATAAATTGAGAACATTCCCAGCTTTCAGTAATGGCAAACTATTGGGTAAACAAACTATTTCTCAGGGATGTCTCGACCAGCGCGATCCCTGCCAGCGCCGGTCAAATTTTGCGGCGGCCGAACCGCAGAATTCCCATACTTCTCAATCCCGTCCAACCAACAGTAATGTAGCCGATCGCTAACAACAAACTGCTGATTCCGGTCTGCAAACTCGAATTTCTCGATCGAGTTCTTAATTCTTTCTCTTTTTGTTGCTTGCGGGTGCGAATCTCGTTGCGAGCTTGAGCGGGCAGTTCTTGAGCTTGCTGTTCCAGGAAGTTGTCGAGGGCTTTCGGGTCATTTTTGGAATTCCGAAGCACAGCTTTCAATTCCTGGGGAACATCTGAGCTCTGGAGGGCTTGTTGCAGCTTCCCGTCGTCTTGCAGCAGGGCGGCTATCTGGGTGCGCCGCTGGCTTTTGAGCTGTTCTACCTGAGCTTTAAACTGATCGCTTTTAATTTGCGCCTCAAGTTGACCTTCCGCTTGTCCCGCTTCTCGATCGACTTGAGCCAGAGCATCTTTGAGTTCCAAACGAGTATTGTTGAGGTGAACGGGAACCAGAAATAGGTAAACTATACCTAACAAGCTGGAAATCAACAGCGCCCAGAATCGCAAGTCCAGCCAAACCTTGCGTCGCTCAATAGAGACTCCGCTGCTGCTGTCAACCCAAAAGCCAGTCATCAGCAGGGCGATACCCATCAAAGGAATAATGCCCCTGTCAACTATCTGAGTTGCTGCGGCCAACTGCCAGGCTCGATTGAGAAGGTCCGAAGTTTCTCCCGGCAGCGACAGAACAATGCAGTCAAGCAAAGCAGAGAGAATCAAGATAATCCCGACTACTTTTAGAGTTCGAGCAGCTACTGAAGAAAATTGACGGCTATTACTTGCTTTCATAATTCCTGTGAGATAATTCTACACCGTTAGATTCAAGGGGGTAGTTGAGTGGATTGTGTTGAACGAGTTAAGCTATTTTCCACCAAAATAGGTGCTTCGGGTACCCACCTCGACTTTCCTCTGGGTTTTCACAGGCTGCGGTTGCGACCGCAAAGGGTCGAGTTTCTGCACAGGTATGCAGAGTTGGGCACAGGAGGCGGCACGCTTCTGAGGTGGCTGTAAAGCTTGGTCAAGATAGCGCCCAGAAACTGCTGCAAGCAACTGCTGGCTTCTTTTATAGTCTGACGAATGCAGCGTAAAGATGAGCTCTGCACGCTTGGGTTCCAGCTTTTAACTAGCTTTCGCTCGCGCGGCGGTGTCAGAAATAATAGACACAGCAGGAGCGCGTTTCGTAGGGTTTCACCCCCTAGGGCTCCCACTACCCGATCGCCTGCGAGAGGCAGTGGAACTAAATCCCCTGTCTTATACTAATTGATATAAGAGAGGGGTGGAATAAATAATTGTTTCCCAACCTTTTTAACCTACAATTACCAGCAGCACGATACGGCTGTCACAGATACACGAGTACGTGTTTTTTCCTTTTTCCTTATGTTTAGCCACTCGCGAAGCCGAAGGCAATTTTTACTTCTTCCTTCTTGCTTAAGAGTCACTAATTACTAATTGCAAATTACTAATCGCCAACTACTAATTTTGGGCAGCTTTAGTAATTAATTGTTCAATAGGAAAAGTAAAAATAGCACATTTTTGGGTATGATAATTGATGGCTGTTCAAATTTGCTGGTAATGAATGCAATGATTTCTGGTGTTTACAGGTTGAGAGAACTTGAAAGATCGATCGCATCCGATCCGGACAACTGGCGTCCGATGGTGTTTACTAACGGGTGCTTCGATATCCTACACGCTGGCCACGTCCGCTATTTGCAGGCGGCAAAAAATTTGGGGCGATCGCTCGTGGTGGGCTTGAACAGCGACGCCAGCGTGCAAGCTATCAAACCGCAGGAGCAGGGATTGCCACCTCGCCCGATCGTACCGGAAAATCAGCGAGCCGAAGTTTTGGCAGCCCTCAAACCAGTAGATGCCGTAGTAATTTTTTCCGAGATTACAGCAACTAAACTGATAAATATCCTGAAGCCGGATATATACGTTAAAGGAGGCGACTATCAACTCGAAACTCTGCCGGAAGCACCGGCTGTTATCGCTGGAGGCGGTAAGATTTCCTTAATCAAAATAGAAGTTCCGAGTTCTACCAGTGCGATCGTCAAACGCATTTTGCAATTAGGTACTTAACCATCGATCGCAAACAGCAAACAATGAGCTAAACTCAGAAATTGCCCCATCAAGAAATACTAAAGTGCGATCGTTCGTACAACTTCATCCCAATTGCTAAGCAGGAGATAATTTTAATGGAACTCACAAGCAATAACACGATCGCGGAAATCCTAGAAAGACACAAATCAGAGCTACTAGCAGACTGGCTTAAAGAACTGCAAAATACCGGCCTGCGGCGGGACGACTTGATGAGAGCCAAAGAATTGCGCTCCGAGTGTCAAGAGTTCCTGCAATTGCTCCACATTGCAGTGGGGCACGGTAACTTGAGCGACATCCAGACACCCGAATGGGAAAATATGCGGCTGCTGCTAGCAGAAGTTTCGCGGTCGCGCGTTCAGAGAGGCTTTACTCCCTCAGAGATAGCGAGTTTCATTTTATGCTTCAAAAAGCCATTGTTCGATCGGCTTTGTCATGAATTGACCCAAAACCGCGACGCCCTTGTCGAACAACTTTGGCTTTCCACCAGTTTATTAGACCAGCTAGGCCTGTGGGTGACAGAAATCTTTCTCAAAGCTCGCGAAGAAGTCATCGAACGCCAGCAGCAAGAAATGCTCGAATTGTCAACACCCGTAGTCAAACTTTGGCAAGGAATTCTCGCATTACCCATGATCGGGACTCTCGACAGCGCCCGCACTCAAATAGTCATGGAAACTCTGTTGCAGGAAATCATGGAAACCGGCTCGGAATTTGCGATTTTAGACATTACAGGCGTGCCGACTGTTGACACTTTAGTCGCTCAACATTTATTAAAAACTGTCGCCGCCGCCCGTTTAATGGGTACTGAGTGCATCATCAGCGGCATTCGCCCGCAAATAGCTCAAACCATAGTTCATTTGGGAGTTGACTTGCAGGATATTCTGACAAAAGCGACTTTAGCAGATGCCTTTAAAGTCGCTTTGCAGCGCCAAGGTTTAACTATAAAAAATATTCAAGAGGAAAGATAAAAAATATTGTGTGGGGGCATAAATTTTTAATTCAAAGCTCAAATATAGGTAAATTATGGAACGGATACCGATTTTACAAATGGGAGAATTTCTGCTAGTAACAATTCAAGTAGATATGCACGACCGCTTAGCAATGACTTTGCAAGACGACCTAACGAACCGCATCGTCAAAACTGGAGTTAAAGGTGTTTTAATAGAAATCTCTTCCCTAGAAATAGTAGATTCTTTTATCGGTCGCATCATCAACAATATCGCTAGTATGTCGCGAATTTTAGATGCTGAAACAGTTGTGGTCGGAATGCAGCCAGCGGTGGCGATTACCCTCGTTGAGTTGGGGCTTTCCCTAACAGGAGTTCGCACAGCTTTAAGCGTTGAAAAGGGCATGATTTTGTTGAGAAAATCCTTGGCTTTATCTCCTGACTAGAAAGCGCAAGCAGTCGATAAATTGTCCCATGACTTAGGCATATGCAGTAATGAAATCTGGTTTGTTTGTAGATACATTGTTGACAAACTTAAGATTTCTAAGGAGAAACTAAGTTGATGAGCGTAAGTCCTATGTTTTGTGGAGAAGTTCTATTTTGGTACAGTAGCCGCCATGTCAAAACGTGAGACACTAGAAATCCGATCGTCATCCGATATAGTCCACGTCCGACAGCAAGTGCGAGCTTGGGCTATAGCGATGGGATTCGGTTTAGTAGACCAAACAAAAATCGTTACCGCAGCCAGCGAACTCGCCCGCAATACTGTAGACTACGGTAAAGGGGGAACTGTAACTCTCGAAACGCTCCAATTAGGTACCCGCAAAGGGCTGCGGCTGACATTTGAAGACAAGGGCCCGGGAATTCCAGACCTAGAATTGGCAATGACTGACGGTTATACTTCTAATCAGGGTTTGGGTTTGGGGCTCAGTGGTTCTAAGCGGTTGATGCACGAATTTGAGATTGTTTCCAAAGTGGGTAAGGGGACTAAAATTGTGATCGTCCGCTGGCGGTGAGGAAGATTGGGGGAGAGAGGGGGAGATTGGGCTAGAAGCCCGGTTTCTACAAGTTTTGCGTTTGGTGAGGAGAAATCTAGGAAGAAACTGGGTTCGTAAGGTCGCTAATGACTGCTGAATACTGACGCATGGGGGCCTAGAAATCAGGTTTCTGTTCTGCGATTTTTGCGTTTGGTGAGGAGAAACCTAGGAAGAAACCGGGTTTGTGAGGTCACTAACGACTGCTGAATTTTTCGTTTTTCAATGCGCGCCAGCTTAAGATGGGAACTACAAAATAATGAGAGATGCGATAGCCCTGCCCGTAACAGAAGAAAGTCAAGTTGGAGAAGCGCGGCGAATCGCAGTCGCCCTCGCGGCCGAACTAGAATTTAACGAGACCGATCGCGGTAAAGTGGCAATTGTTATTACCGAAGCAGCAAAAAACCTGGTCAAACACGGCCGCGAAGGAGAACTTTTGCTGCGCACATTAAAAACAGCGGCAGGATGTAGCATTGAAATAATAGCGCTAGACCGGGGGCAGGGAATGGCAAATGTCGCGCTGTGTCTGCGGGACGGTTTTTCTACAGCGGGAACCCCGGGAACCGGACTGGGGGCAATTAAACGCCTCTCTACTTTTTTTGATATTCATTCTGTACCGAAACTGGGGACAGCCTTATTAGCGCGGCTGGAACCGACCCAAAATAGCCGGGAAGCCTCCCAAAACAGCAATTACTTGGAATTTGGGGTAGTCCACTTGCCCAAAGCAGGAGAGGAAATTTGCGGGGATTCCTGGGCTGCGGAAAATCACCTTGACAAAAACCTGATTTTAGTTGCAGACGGGCTCGGCTACGGGGATTTGGCCCAGGAAGCGTCTCAGGAGGCAGTGCGGGTATTTGAGGAAAACGCTAAACTGGGGCCGAAAGCAATTTTAGAGAAGGCGCACGCTGCTTTAAAAAATACCAGAGGAGCGGCTGCGGCGATCGCCCAAATCGATCGTACCCAACAAACTATTTGTTTTGCCGGAATTGGCAACATCAGCGGTGTAGTGGTCACAGATAACCAAACCCGAAGCATGGTTTCCTACAACGGCACAGTTGGACATATGATGCGAAAAGTAGCAGAATTTGTCTATCCTTGGTCGCAGCAGTCCCTACTCATCATGCACTCCGACGGTTTGGCAGCGCAGTGGAATTTAAACCGCTACCCGGGTTTAGCCTCCAGACATCCTGCTTTAATCGCAGCCGTGCTCTACCGGGACTTCAAACGCACTCGCGATGACATGACAGTTATAGTAGCCAAGGTGAGAGAAGCAGCGTGAGTTACCCAATCCTGACGACGGAAGTCCGCTTTGAACAAGACATCGTACAAGTACGCCAAAGAGCTCGCCAAATTGCTAAAGGGCTGGGATTCGATTCCCAAGTACAAACCCGCATCGCCACAGCAGTTTCCGAAATTGCCCGCAATGCTTTCAAATATGCAGGCGGCGGCAAAGTAGAATTCATTGTGGAAGGGGAATCGCCCCAAATTTTTCGGACTCGGATTTCTGACACCGGGCCGGGAATTGCGGATTTAGCGACTGTGTTGGGCCCCAATTTTCGATCGCAAACTGGCGCGGGACTCGGTTTAGCAGCAGCGAAACGGTTGATGGACGAAGTGAAAATCGACTCTGGGCCCGATCGCGGAACCTGTGTACAATTAATTAAGCTGTTTTCCAAACAGATGCCTGCGCTGAGTGCGATCGAACTAAATCAATTAGTTGACAAACTAGCGCGCCAAATCCCAGAAGATCCCTATGCCGAAATTCAGCAGCAAAATCAAGAATTACTGCGAACTTTAGACGAACTCCGCCAGCGTCAAGAAGAACTCGTACAATTAAATCAACAACTAGAAGATACCAATCGCGGAGTCCTCGCACTTTACGCCGAATTGAACGACAAAGCCGAATCTCTCCGGCGCGCCAGCGAACTCAAAACCAGCTTTCTCTCCGATATGAGCCACGAGTTTCGCACTCCGCTAACGGCAATTATGAGCCTTTCCGAAATATTGTTACATCGCCTCGACGGAGAACTTTCAGCCGAACAGGACAAGCAAGTAAATTACATTTACAAATCCGCCCAGTCTCTCGCAGAACTTGTCAACGACTCGTTAGATTTAGCCAAAGTGGAAGCCGGAAAACTAACTGTTCGCGTGGCTGATTTTGAAGTCGAAGATTTGTTCAGCGCCCTGCGGGGCATGATGCGCCCTCTGCTGCCCCAAAACTCGGATGTTGCTCTGATTTTTGAAGATCCTCTCGAACTTCCAACCCTCACCACAGACGAGGGAAAAGTTTCTCAGATTTTGCGCAATCTGATTTCTAACGCCCTCAAATTTACCGAAGCAGGCGAAGTTCAAGTTGCTGCAGAAATAGGAGACGGGGGAACAATTATTTTTTCCGTAACAGATACGGGGATAGGCATTTCCCCAGCCGATCGAACGCGGATTTTTGAAGAATTTGTCCAACTCGAAAATCCTTTACAGAAGCGCGTCAAAGGCACCGGATTGGGATTGTCTCTGTGCAAAAAACTGGCAGAATTTCTGGGAGGAAGTATTGAAATCACCAGTTCGCCGGGAGTGGGTTCGACTTTTTTGGTCAAACTGCCGATCGTCTATGCTGGAGATGAAGAAAACTCTTGGGAAATGTCGGCTGGTAAGGGGGATGAAATACCGCTGGCGATTGCAGATTCTCGATCGCCAGCGCCGGATTCAGCAGCAAAAGTTTTGATTGTGGAGGATGAAGATAGTATTTCGGTATTTGCTGAAAAACTTGCGGCCACAAATTCATTGTACAGCGATCGAGGCCGCCAACGGTGCTGAAAAATTGCGATCGGTTGCTTTTTGAGGAACCGATCGCAATTTTAATCGACATTATGATGCCTGATGTGACTGGATTTGAGGTTTTGGAAGAGTTGAAATGCGATCGGGCTACTTGTCAAATACCTGCTATCGTGATGACTTCAAAACATTGAGAAATTTGGGAATAGGAGAATTTGTCTGCCGATACAGTTGCGGTGCTTTCTAAAACGAATACTTCCCGCCCGCAGGCGAGCGCTCCAATTAAATCCGCTCCCATGAAGGCAGGAGTTAATTTATAATAATTCTGAAAATTACTGCTGCATATATATAGATTGTATGATGTATGCGAGCATCTGTAAGGACTTAGGCAAAGCCTAAGTCCTTACGGGTATCTGCGAAAATTAATAATTAGTATAAGATAAAGGATTGTAGCAAGACTTTTAAAAATTGGTAGTGTTTGACAGCCGGCAATATTTATTTAAATTGCAACAGCATTTAACGTTGGTGCTGTAAAATATAGCAGTTCTCAGTTGCCGACAATATAGTAGGGACTTAGGCAGTGCCTTTTTTTGTGTCAGCCGCTAAAATCCAGGATAAATATCGCTAGTTGAGCGAGTACCGAGATCCCCTTCTTAAGGGTTGAACTGGAAGGACTTTCAAAATCCCCGTTTTTAATGCGGAGGCGAGGGGTATCCAGGATGGGGTAAAAATGAGAGATACAGAGGGTTTTAGCCCGATTGTTGACACGCATTGGGTACGGGGCCATATCTCGATCGAATATCCGAGCTTATTTATTAGTGAAAAATGACACCTGTTTAAAAAAATAATGCAACTCTAAGCAAGATCCAAACCCCTACAGAGTAAGCCATTCCCAAATCTAAAATCTAAAATCTAAAATCTAAAATGCTATGACTTTCATCTCCCTTCAATATGCCCTGTTTCTGCTAGTTTTATTTGCGGCTTACTGGTTGGTTCCGGTACGGTGGGGGCGGCTGTTCATCATGCTGGTTGGTAGTCTGATTTTTTACGCTTCGCTGCAAATTTGGTATATTCCTCTGCTGTTAGTCGGCATTCTGTTTAATTACTGCTTGGCGATGGCGATTGGAGAACCTCTGGATTGGCGCATTGCTAATGAATCTTGGAACCGCCGCCGTTTGTGGCTGCTGTGGATAGGAATTTGCCTGAATGTTTTGCTGCTTCTGGGCTTTAAGTATGTGCCTTTTTTATTGAGTTCGATCGGCACTTTGTTAAATTGGCCTTTTGCTCTCGACGGTGCTGACTGGGTGAAAAGTCACGTCATCGCACCCCTGGGATTGAGTTTCTTTTGTTTTGAGTGCATTGCTTATTTGATTGACGTGTACCGAGGCGCACCGGCTGCTACTTCCCTGCTGCACTTTGCTGCTTACAAGTTGTTTTTTGCGAAACTGATTTCCGGCCCGATTACTCGGTATCACAACTTGATCAATCAACTGAAAACCCAGAAATTTCCGACGCCCGATCGCCTTTCTGAGGCGCTTTGGACGATCGCCTTCGGTGCAGTAAAAAAAGGTCTTTTCGCAGATAACTTGGGAATTTATGTCGATTTAAGTTTTACCAATTTGCAGCGGGCGGGTAGCGAGGATTTGTGGCTGGCGATTTTTGCTTACGGGCTGCAACTTTATCTCGATTTTAGCGGCTATGTTGACATGGCGCGCGGTACAGCTTTGCTGCTGGGTTGGTATTTGCCACCCAATTTTGATTTCCCTTATTTTAGTGCCAGCATAGCCGATTTTTGGCGGCGCTGGCACATGACTTTAGGGGATTGGTTGCGCAATTATTTGTATTTTCCTTTGGGGGGTTCCCGAGTCGGTTTGTGGCGCACTTGTCTGAATTTGTCCCTCGTCATGTTAATTGCGGGAATTTGGCACGGGGCGGCTTGGGGATTTATTGTGTGGGGAGGTTTGCACGGTTTGGCTTTGGCGGTTCACCGGCTGACTGATGTGCTGTTTAAGCGGTTGCGACTGGAGTTTTTGTGGGAAAATCCGATCGGGATTGCGATCGGTTGGCTGTTGACTCAGGCGATGGTTTTTGGTAGTTGGATATTTTTCCGCCTTCCCGACTTAAAGGATTCTGGATGGGCGATTTCGCATTTGTGGGGACACACTGCCGACGTGCAGTTTGCAGATAAAGTTTATGTGGAAGCTTTGGGTTTGGAAAGAGTGCATTTAACTTGGATGTTGGCGGCTTTGGCTGTGGCGATGTTGGGGAATTATGCGTTGAGTCGGGGTTTGAAATTGGAGTTAAATTGGCCGATGAAATTGGTGTTAGTACCGCTTTGTTTGTATGCGGTTTGGGTGTTGGCTCCCGAAGGCGGTTTGCCTTATATTTATTTTGATTTTTAGGGTATTCTTTGATTTCCTACAATCATCAATCTTATACCAATTATTAAAAGTAGGGACACGGCAATGCCGTGTCCCTACAGATGCTAATTTTCAGAATTGGTATAAGAGCACCAGTCGCTCCAGCTACCGACATAAAGTTTAGCATCGGGAATCCCAGCAATTTCTAAAGACAGTAAATTAACGCAAGCCGTCACCCCGGAACCGCAATAAACGATAATTTCTTCCGCTTTTTCTAATTCCGTCCAGCGCTGTTTTTGTTCGGAGGTCGATCGCACTTTTCCAGTTTCATCCGTCACCCCTTGCCAAGGATAGTTAACCGCACCCGGAATGTGACCTGCAATGGGGTCGATCGGCTCCCGCAAACCTTCATATCTCTCGCTTTCTCGCGAATCAACCAAAACCTTTCCCGGCAAGTCTTTACGCTCTTTTACCGCCTCAATATCTACCGCCAAATCCTGCTGCAAGTGGGCAACAAAGTTACCCTCGCGGGGTTCTGGCAAAATATTTGTTACCGGATAGCCCGCCGCTTTCCAGGCGCTGAAGCCGCCGTCTAACAAAGCGACTTTGCTGTGTCCCATATATCGCAGCAGCCACCACAAACGAGCCGCAAAAGCCAGCCGCGAATCGTCATAAGCGACGACTAAAGTTTCTGCTGAATTAATGCCGATCGCGCTCAATTTATCAGCTAACTCTTCAATATTTGGCAGCGGATGTCTGCCGCCGTGTTTGCCAACTGAACTCGCGAGATCGCGGTTTAAATCTAAATAGAAAGCTCCGGGAAGGTGACTTTCTTGGTATTGTTTTTGTCCCAATTCAGGGTCGGCGAGGGCAAACCGACAGTCAATAATTACAACTTGCGGATTGTCGGTATTGGTGGCTAACCATTCAGGAGAAACGATTAAAGTGTTGTCAGTCATAATTCTTCAAATCTCTGTTTTAACATCTATCGGGAAGGAGCTTTTTTCTCGGGTTCTGCTTGATCGGGAGGAGATTTCTTAGAAGTTGCTTTCTCGGAAGCTCTTTTTTCTGAATTTGATTTTTTAGGAGTTGCTTTATCCGAAGTTTCTTTTTGCGAATTTGTTTTTTTAGGAGTTGCTTTATCCGAAGGTGCTTTTTCGGCTGGTGCCGGAGTTGGAGTTGGCGGAGGGGGATTTACTGCTGCTTCTTGAGCGTAAAGCAGATATTTCTGATACTCGATCACTTTTGCTTGAGCTAGTTGATGGTTGGGGCTAGATACCGGTACTCTTCTCATTAATGAAACCGCTTCTTGCCAGCGATCTGTAACTGTCGTCCAATCTTCCTTGGTTTTTGCCGATCGCCCCAATTCTGCTGCTTGGAGTGCGCTGTTAACGGCTTCTCGAAAAGTATCTGGTGCAGTTGCTAAATCTGCTGTTTCATCGAGATTATTCCCCGCAGTTGCAGCAGGCTGGTTCAAAATTTTACCGACAAACGCCACCACGGCGATCGCCAACATACCCGTCACCAGCCCAACTACAATGAAAGTCGATCGCAGCCGATTCTCAAATGCAGCAAGTTCCGGCGGTTTCTCTTCCTCAATATTGCTTTCCATCTCTATGCGATCCTCTATATTAGCAACCCCAGTATTTGGCGCCGATTCTTCCCCAAAGCTGTGTCCTTCAAAGTTGCTGTTTTCCAAACTAAACTCTTGACTCCAAGCAGCAGCTATCTGACCGCTTTCTCGGCCCTCAACCTTCACTTTGCGAATCGAATCCGGCTGCAAATTCGTCAGCTCGGTGCGGACAAAATCAACTAACGTATCTTCTATCGGTACCTGCTCGGCCTCAAGAATTACATCCAAACAGTCGCCGTCGAGATTCGCGGAGGCTGTTATGCCTTCAGATTGCAACTGGCTGTTGAGCCAAGATGCGATCGCAGTGGCGAGATTTCCCTGCTTGGCAAGTTCCTGAAAATTAAGCTCTGTCATAGCTGGACACCTGATAATGCAGAAGGTAGAAGGCAGAAGGAATGAAAAAGTCAGAAATAGTTTTTTTAAAGTTGAAAACACCCTAACTGAAATTCAACAAATAGTATAATGTATCGCGGCAAATCCCAGCCCAAAGATGGAAATTATCACTTTCGCTCCCCCTCCCATCCCTTCGGAAAAGACTTGTATTCTTTACTAGGAAACGAACTCAGGTTTGTAGTCAGGGCTTCAGTCCTCCCGCCCGGCAGCCAAATACCGCTGCTTTAACCTGGTAATTGATACCGGCGGCGCAACTCCAGATAGCGCAACGGCGTTAAGTCGAACCGCAAGCATCGCCCCTAAAACCGACATCCGTCTAGAAAAAGCCTCGATCGCGCGGATTCGAGATTTGAGATTAAAAAATTGTGCGATCGCAGTGCCATCGACGGACAGCGAGTGATATCATCAGTTAGTCAATATTCAAGTTTTTATAGCAAAAAAGTCGATCGCACAATGGTAGCAATAGCAATTTTAGCTGCTGGACGCGGCACGCGCATGAAATCAGACTTGCCCAAAGTTCTACACGAATTGGGCGGTCGAACGCTAGTTGAGCGAGTCCTCCAAAGTTGTCAAGAAATTCAAATTTCCCGGCGAATTGTCATCGTCGGTTATCGAGCCGAACTCGTGAAAGAAGCTTTGATAGGTGGTAAAGAAATACCGGAGAATCCTCAACTTCCTCCCTTAGAATTTGTCGAACAAACCGAACAATTGGGAACAGGTCACGCCATCCAACAATTGCTGCCTCACTTAGAGGGATTTCAAGGAGATTTGCTGGTTTTAAATGGGGATGTACCTTTGCTGAGGGCAGAAACAATCAAACAATTGATTGCTGTTCACAAACAGCACCAAAATTCTGCTACTTTATTGACAGCTAATCTGCCGAATCCTCAAGGGTACGGGCGAGTATTTACCGACAGTCAAAACTTAGTCGAGCAAATTATCGAAGACCGCGACTGCACACAAGATCAAAAGCAAAACCACCGAATTAATGCAGGTGTTTATTGCTTTCACTGGCCGGATCTAGAGAAAATTTTGCCAGAATTGAAGGCAGACAATGACCAAAAAGAATATTACCTAACTGATACGGTAAATTTCCTCAGTCCGGTGATGGCGGTGGATGTCGAAGATTATCAAGAAATATTGGGAATTAACGATCGCAAACATTTAGCCACAGCTTGCGATATTTTGCAAACGCGGGTAAAGGACAAGTGGATGACGGCGGGAGTGACCCTGCTCGATCCCAACAGCATTACGATCGACGATACTGTAGAGTTGCAGCCGGATGTGGTAATTGAACCGCAAACTCACTTGCGGGGAAAAACTTCCATCGCTTCTGGGAGTCGCATCGGTCCCGGCAGTTTGATCGAAAACAGTCAAATTGGGGAAAATGTGACTGTGCTTTATTCGGTGGTTTCTGACAGTATTGTGGCGGAAAATTCGCGAATTGGCCCTTACGCACACTTGCGGGGACACGCGGAAATAGGGGCGAACTGCCGCGTCGGCAATTTTGTAGAATTGAAAAATACTCAAATCGGCGATCGAAGTAATGTCGCTCACTTGTCTTATTTAGGCGACGCAACTTTGGGAGAAAAAGTCAACATTGGTGCTGGGACAATTACGGCAAATTATGATGGAAAAAACAAGCACAAAACTCAAATAGGTAATCAAACTAAAATAGGTTCCAACAGCGTGCTTGTTGCACCGATAACTTTGGGGCAAGATGTTACTGTAGCGGCGGGTTCTGTGGTGACGGAAGATGTGCCGAATGACTGTTTAGTAATTGCCCGTTCTCGGCAAGTTGTCAAACCAGGTTGGAAGTTGAAAGAACCAAAAAAGTGAACAATTGTTCGCTTTTTCTACAATAAGTTTCCCCCCGGATCGGGACTTGCGCTGTCGATACCAAAGAAACCGGGTTTTTATAACAGGAGCGATGGCGCTATACCAGAGACTATGGTGGAAAACCCGGTTTCTGCGTAAGTCCGCAACCTTGAGAAATCGGGTCGATCGCGATCGGCTATTTTTGGTTATTTTGCTGGTGCAGATAGTTGTTAATCGCTTTAGCGATTTTTGCTTGCTGGTATGGGTTCATCGTGCGGGGTAGGGAGATGCGAGAGCCTCCACCAGCTAACAGTCTGACTTCGTACCAAATGTCATGATCCAGATCTTTTGTTCGATCGACTTCCACGGCATAAATCTCGCACAGAGAGTATTGAATTACTTTACGTGCCAACAAACCCCGCTGTTTAACAGTCAAGGTGTTTAAAGTTCCATCGAAGCTGTAGGTTTCATTCTTTCTCAACACGATCGCTGCGAGTGCTGCGAGCAAAAATATGCCTCCTGTCCATCCCAACCAGCGATCGTCTTGGCTTAAGCGCAGCAATCGATGCTTTGCATTTTTAACAAAAAAATTGATGTCAGAAGCAACAGCGTCTTGGTTCCCCCAGTTAGTGGAGTTAGCAGTGAAAGGAACATTGCCAACAGAAGTCAAAAGTACAACTCTGCTTTTATAGCCGCATCTTTGAACTTTAGCTCCCCGCAAAGAAGTAAGCTGAATTTCTTTGATGTTCGACCCCAGTAAATTCGATCGCACAATCTGGCAATTTCCTTGTTTTGCCTGCAATCGCTGGCAGCTCAGGGTTGCTCCATGATAGTCAAAAATCAGCGATATCAGTCCCAATGTCATTAATAAACAACTAGGGAGCCAAAAATCAAATATGCTTTGAGTCTGAATTCTTAATTCAGTTGCTGTTTGCTTAATTATTTTCATTTATCTCACCTTTTGATTCGCAAAATGATGCTACAGATCGACTTCCTGACCCCGAGCCGCCGAATTGTTAACTTATATATTATTTGAAGTCGTCCTTTGCCACGATTCCTTTTATGTTGCTAATAGATTAGCACTAAAATGTCTCGGGAACAACAAATGTCGCGGGTTTACTTGCGGCTGGGTTTGAGATAGCTTTCCGTGATTTAAAGTAGATGAATATTAAAAATTTATTAATTATGTTATTGCGAGTCAAACATTAGCTTTCGCGAGCCGAAGGAAAGTAATAGCAAAGGTGAAACTAGGTTTACATTCTGTTACATTGTAAAATTTATTTGTGCCTACCTAATTACCGTTAGTTATTGATTTGGGTGATTCCCTACGGGATAGCTACGGTTCACGGACTTGCACGGCAAACATATTGCTAAGCGTGCGACGATCGCGGGTAGAGATATAGCTGCGAAGCAAGTCAGCCATTTTGTATTGTTCTGTTAGTGAATGGCTTCTTAAACATATGCGATCGCCCCCAACATCAACAAATCAACATAGGAGCTACGATTTCCCTCGCTATCTGCTATTTCGTCTAATTCTACCGCACGAATCTCGCGAGTTGAGCATTCGGTAACATCATTAAGCGACAAACCCCATAATCGTTTAATGGTCATTTTGCCAAAAGTCTTATCAAAGAGGTACATTTAGTAGTGGTATTTCGTAAAAAATGCAGAAAAGTCGAGGTTTTTAGGCAGCAGCAGCAGAAGTCCGTAACGATGCGTTGTCACGATCGATAAAATCCCCAATCCCACCAATGTGGTTTTCCAACGAGCGAGAAAATGACAATATTTTGCTCGCCAAGGGCGAGACTCGTTGTCTCCATGTGTTGTTAAACGGTTCAATATAGCTGGTCTTTCCAGTCTCCTTGCCCACTGCTTTTCGGAATGAGTAAAACTAACGCCGATCGACATCCCCGACTTTTCCAAAGGGTCCTGGATCGGTGATTCCGATCCAGAACCCTTTTTAAGCAATAAAAATCAGCGTTCCCTTGCTCATTTCCAAAGTATCGCCCATTTCCAGACCGTTGTGAAAAGCACCCAAAATCACCTCGCTAGTTTTGCCGAAAGCGATCGCACCGCTAGCATCAATTCCAATTGCGCCAAAATCCCGTTGACGATCGTCAGCTTCAGCAAAAGAACGCTCAAAAGCAGCTTTCAAACTCAAACCGTCCGTTACCCGAATCACAATTCGCGGGGCCAAACACTCGTCCATAATGTGCTCGCCAATCCCCGTACAGCTTACCGCCGCATTTCCAGTCGCGTAATTTCCTGCCGGCATCGCCGAGTCGCTAACCCGCCCGATGCGCTCAAAACCCTTGCCACCAGTCGAAGTCCCAGCAGCCAAGCGTCCGTGAACATCCAAAGCTACAACTCCGATCGTACCCATACCCGCGGGTTCCGCTACCACGTCAGCCATTGCTTTGCTAAAATTGCCTTGGCGTTCCTGCATCCACTCGTGCAAGCGCAAATCCGTCATCGGATCGTAAATCGGCAATTGAAGTTCTCGCAGCAATTCCGCCGAACCAAAATCCGAGAGAACCCGATCGTCCGAATTCTGCAAAAATTGAGCAAGTTCGATCGGATGTTGAACGCGAGAAACATTAATCGCCCCGCTGAAACGCTGCATCAAACCGTCCATCAGCGACGCACTCATCCGAATTTGGCCGTCCGACTGTACCACAGAACCTGTACCGGCATTGAATCGCGGGTCATCTTCCAGCAATTGGCAGCCCCGCACCACTGCATCTACGGCACTTGCACCGTCTTTTAGCAGCGGATAAACTTCCTCCAAAACATCGTAAAGCGATTTCCGCACCGCCTCAATTCCGCCTTTACTGTGTAGAGAACTGCCGGCACCGCCGTGAATAACGAGCTTTGGTTGCACTTGTTGCGATGCCATATTTTTTAACCTAAAATTTTTCCTTTGCAATCTTAGCCTCGATCGAGCAAATTACCCTAAATTCTTAATCTTGAGCCGCCAAACGGCGGCGACGACAACGTTCGGAGCAGTATTTGACCTCATCCCAGCAGTCCGCCCATTTTTTGCGCCAAGTAAAAGGTCGATCGCACACCGGGCACATTTTTGTCGGTAAATCAGATTTCGATCGCTGCTTTGCCATGCTAATTTGGACATTACATTAATGATTAAATTTTAATCAAAACAAACAAAACAATCCATTTCTGCCTAACACCTCCCCAAATAAAAATGCTCGAAACGGCATTAGCCAAAATCCGAATAGTCTTAGTAGAACCCGCAGGCCCATTGAATGTCGGTTCTGTCGCCCGCGTCATGAAAAATATGGGTTTGCACCAATTAATTTTGGTAAATCCCCAATGCGATTATTTAGGGGAAGAGGCCCGACTGATGGCAGTTCGCGCCGCCGATATATTGGAAACTGCCAAAGTAGTTGATAGTTTGCCGGCCGCTTTGGTTGGGTGTGTCAGAGCGATCGCGACTACAGGAGACGATAGTCGATCGTTGCCAACACAGCTAGAACAGCCCGCAGACGCCTTGCCTTGGCTCCTGGAAGCCCCCAGCGCCTTAATTTTCGGTCGAGAAGACTGCGGCTTGACCAATGCCGAATTAAACCGCGCTCAGCGCCTGATACGCATTCCCTCCAGTGACGCCTACACTTCCCTAAATCTCGCCCAAGCAGTCGCTATCTGCTGCTACGAACTGTATGGGGAAGAAGGAAGAAAGAAGAGGGAAGAAGGAAGTTCGGCAACGGATTCTGTAACGGATGTAACGGATGTCAGTCCGAGGGAAGAAGGAAGAAGGAAGAGGGAAGAAGGAAGAGGGAAGACGGATGAAGGAAGAGGAAAGCTGGAACCAGAAGATGCCTCGTTCCCAGGCTCAGCCTGGGAACGCATATCCAGAGGCTCTGCCTCTTCAATACCCGATGCAACAGATAATTTATCAACTTGTTACCAAGAACAACTTGCAACCAGCCAGACAGAAAATCCCTCTCCTCCCCTCGCCAGTGCTCCCTTGGAAAATTTAGAGGGATATTACCAGCAATTAGAAACGCTGTTACTCAAAATTGGATATTTGCAGCAGCACACAGCAGCAAGCCGGATGGAAAAATTTCGGCGTTTGTACAACAGGGCTTATCCGACAGTTGATGAAGTCGCCATGCTGCGGGGCGTCCTCCGCCAAACAGAATGGGCAATCAAAACTTACCGGCGAGAGACAGTTTCTGATACTCTGGATGGGGCGTTGCCAGAAAATCCAACGGATAGCTAGGAGAAATGCTGATAATTGGGGATGTGAGATTGAGGATTTTTTTCACAGAGAACTTTCCTGCACCCATTTGTCACCTTCATAACAGGGTTTATTGACTAAAAGCCTAAGCTTTGGGATAATTTGCGAGCAATAAACCCGGTTGCTGATACCAAGCAGCGTCTGGGGTAAATCTAAAATCTAAAATCTAAAATCTAAAATTGATTGGCTGGCAAGCTGAAAAATCTTAAACTTGAACTTTACAGTAGTGATGAAGGAGTAAGACGTGGCAGAGCGGTTTCCTAAAGGATCGATATTATCGGTGATATCCTCGATATCCTCTCCCAACTCCGGCTCAAAGCAGCCTAAGTCCGACAAAGCAAGTCAGTCTGGCAACTCGGGTCGCCGCCGCCCTCCGCAACCGCAAAACGGCAATTCAGAAATTCGAGAGCGATCGCCAGAACCTTCGACTTTGCCACCGCAACCAAGCCGCGGCAGCAGAATTAGAGCCAATTCTCCCGAACCTTCGGAAGAATTGACTGCACAAGACTTTTTATCCGATCCCAGATCTGCCATTAACCCGAGAAAACCCAGAACCAGCAAAATTCCCCCGTCGAAAACTCGCCAAGCAGGCAAGAAAGGCCTCGCTGCTGTCGATATGTTCGATTTTCCCGAGCCGAATCGGGAAACTGTCAGTTCGATCGCCAGCAATCCCAACAGCCCGATCCCAACAGCCGATCCCCCTGCAACCCGTGGAAGTCGCGCCAGTTCGCCCCCAGTGCGCATTCCCGACACGGTAATACCCCCAAATGCCAAAAAAGCCCCTGTGTCGAAACCGCGTCCGCAAGCGAGCCAGAGACCGGGGAAACGCTCTGCACCTCAGAGCGTGCCGCCGTTGGTGTACGCTACTCGCTTGCTGATTTTGGGAGTTGGGATTGCGGTGATTTGCGGGACGCTGCTGTCTGTGGTGAATGCTGTGAGCCGATCGTCTGTAGCAGCAGAAGAACAAACCACCACAGGGCAAAAAAACCCAGATGCAAGCGACAGCGCATCTGCTGCACCGGTGACCGGAGAAGTGCTGCAACTGAATCAAGAATTAGGCGCTTTGAAAACGCAAGTTCAGGTTTTAGCAACAGAAAATCCTAGTTTGACAGCCGGAGTATTTCTAGTCGATTTAGATACTGGAAGCTACCTAAATTTTAACGGCGATACTGCTTTTGCTTCAGCTAGCACGATTAAAGTACCAATTTTAGTAGCTTTTTTCCAAGCAGTAGATGAGGGAAAAGTGAAGTTAGATCAGGTGCTGACGCTGAAGCCCGAAAACATTGTGGGCGGTTCTGGGGAGATGCAAGACGACACTCCAGGCAAGAAGTATTCGGCTTTGGAAGTTGCCCAAAAGATGATTGTTGTCAGCGACAATACGGCAACAAATATGATGATTGAGTTGTTGGGAGGTGCTGATGTTTTGAATCAGCATTTTGCAAGTTGGGGTTTGAGGGCGACGGTTCTCCGCAATAATTTACCTGATTTGGAGGGAACTAATACTACCAGTCCGCAGGATTTGATTAATATCATAGCCCAGATCGATCGGGGGAATTTGGTATCGGTGAAATCGCGCGATCGTATCTTGCAAATCATGCGCCAAACTCAAAACGCTTCTTTGCTGCCGAAAGGTTTAGGCGAAGGTTCAATTATTGCTCACAAAACCGGTAACATTGAAACAATGCTTGCGGATGCGGGAATGGTGGATTTGCCGAACGGTAAGCGTTATTTGGTGGCGGTGATGGTGAAGCATTCACCGGAAACGGAGAAGCCAGCTCAAACATTGATTCGGGATATTTCTCGGATGAGTTACCGCTATTTGAACGGTGAGGAAACGCCAGCCGATTCACAAGTGAAAATTAAAAATTGAAAATTCAACCGGGTTTTTTAGGGCAAGTGTTGTAGACTTTATCAAACTATAAATCAGTTTGTATTATGAAACTAAACATCCGCCTTGCTTGTTTGGTAGCGCTCTCAACTTTAGCAGTTGGAGTCTCCCCCACTTTGAGTAATGCTAATCCTGTTCCTGAATCTGAGACCGACGGCGTGACAGTGATTAACAATAATATCGAACTCAATCGGGCAAAAAACTTAGCCCGTCAAGCAGCAGAAATTGCTAATGGGGGTTTAGGCAACTATCGAGCTGAAGCTTCTATGCACGGTACTTCTGAGGAATCCCCGTTTGTTGACAATGGCGATGGAAGTTGGACTTTTACTTTTCAAGGGTACAAACCCGGTACGTCTGTCTATACTGTAGAAACGGTTGTTACGGTTTCTCAAGATGGAAAGGTAAGAGTTGATTATAATGGGCGAATTCGCGAGAAAGCTCAATTTTGAAAAGTTATGCAAACAGCTAAGTAGATTGCCATCAAAAAACAGAACACGCAGAACCCTGACTTTTTTAAGAAGTCGGGGATCTAACAGCGATTATTCCGCTGCATAGAGTTGGTCAATGACCCCCGCTATGTTTCAATCCCTGATAGGGATTTAAGTTAATTCCGGCTAAGTCTCGCAGAATTAGCCCTGTTTTTTCTATTTTCGGTTTCAATCCCTGATAGGGAGTTAGGTTAATTGCGGCGCGACACTAATCAAGTTGAAATTCTTGAACAGTTGAAGTTTCAATCCCTGATAGGGAGTTAGGTTAATTGCGGCTTCGGCTCTTTGATTCGTCCCTAGCGGTGAGTAAGGTTTCAATCCCTGATAGGGAGTAAGGTTAATTGTGGCTGACGCAAACACCAGGACGATCGCTGTGATGATGCCGGTTTCAATCCCTGATAGGGAGTAAGGTTAATTGCGGTTTTATAATTCTAGCACAGCTAAATATAGAATTTTAGTTTCAATCCCTGATAGGGAGTTAGGTTAATTGCGGCAATAATAAAGAAATCCACCTCCAAACCTAACAATGCTCCGTTTCAATCCCTGATAGGGAGTTAGGTTAATTGCGGCGAGAAGTAGCACCCTCCTTTTGAATATCAATCGAGTTTCAATCCTTGATAGGGAGTTAGGTTAATTGCGGCGCGAGGGTGGATGTCAACGGTTTTTATCTTGTTCGTCTTGTTTCAATCCCTGATAGGGAGTTAGGTTAATTGCGGCCGCCGCGAGATGGCTATGGATCGAATTAATATTTTAAAGTTTCAATCCCTGATAGGGAGTTAGGTTAATTGCGGCAAACCTTGTAAACCTATAAACAAATCAAGGGGAGTTTCAATCCCTGATAGGGAGTTAGGTTAATTGCGGCGTCCATCGTTGTGGGATGCTTGGGTCTTTCTGTTTCTGGGTTTCAATCCCTGATAGGGAGTTAGGTTAATTGCGGCAAAAGTCCAAAGCCCAGTTACGTTTACAGCGGTTAGAGGAATGTTTCAATCCCTGATAGGGAGTTAGGTTAATTGCGGCGCAATAACATCTGCCACAAAGATTTTGCTGATACATCGTTTCAATCCCTGATAGGGAGTTAGGTTAATTGCGGCTCACCACAATCATTCCTTATGCTCCCGGCGATCCAAATCACGTTTCAATCCCTGATAGGGAGTTAGGTTAATTGCGGCGGGTTAGGGTAAATGCTGGCAGTGTCGTCTACAGTTTCAATCCCTGATAGGGAGTTAGGTTAATTGCGGCTCAGAGCCGGAATTGCCCGCACGACAAGTGATGCAGTTTCAATCCCTGATAGGGAGTTAGGTTAATTGCGGCGACACCTCCACAGTCTGTCTGTGTCCGATCGTGGTTTCAATCCCTGATAGGGAGTTAGGTTAATTGCGGCAAAAATTAGCCAGCATAAGTAGTTAGACAGAATTAATTACACAAATACATAGTAGAATGATATTCCAGGCAAAATTATGAGTTAATTACAAT